>NZ_DBNGVP010000184.1:0-17826 GCF_057119385.1 Archangium sp.
TCATCATCCGGGATGGGAACGCGAGACCGCTGCTGATCGACTTCGGAGTGAGCGCGCTCACGGGGCTCCCAGCCCCGACCAGCTCGCGCCTTCCGCCGGGAACCATCGAGTTTCGCGCGCCGGAGGCGTGGCGTTTCAGCAGGGAGAACGACTCCGGGAGCTACGACTACAGCCCAGCGGACGAGCTTTGGGCCCTCGGGGTGTCGTTCTATTGGCTGCTGACGGACATCCTTCCGTTCGGGGACCGGGAGGACGAAGAAGAGGGAGGACTCGCGGAGCGCATCCTCCATCAAACTCCTGTTGCACCGCACGTCCTCAATCCCCGCGTGCCGCGCGCTCTCTCGGACATCTGCATGCGGATGTTGGAGAAGGACCCGGCGGCGCGCTACGGGAGCGTGGTCGGGTTCTGCTCGGCACTGGATGCGGCCATGGCCACCGCCGAGGCCGATGCAAGCTGGGACCTCCCGTTGTTCGAGCCGGACGCGCCCCACAACAGGACGACCGAGGAAGAGCCAGCGCTGGTGGATGTGGCCGACTCGAAGCGCTGGCTCCGACGTTGGCTGAAGAAAGAGCGGCGGAGAGGCCGGAAGCCACTGAAGAAGGCTCCGGCCCCTGTTGCCGAGGCCGAAGTCCTCGCCGCCGTCCCGGAACAGAAGAGACCCGCTGTTGCTGTTGCCCATGCGCCGGAGCCTGTTCCACCAGAGCCAGTTCCGCCCCCTGCATCCCAAGCCCCGGCCCCTCTCCAAGCGCCGCGAGCGGTAGCAGCGGGGGGCGCGGCCGTGGTGCTCGGCGCGTTCTTGTTCGCCACTTCGTTGCGCGCTCCCCCTGGGGCGGTGCCACTCGATGCGTCGTCCGAGGCCGCCACGACTCGACAAGCCGAGTCCGGTCGTGAAGTGGCGCAATCCGCGAAGCCGCTGGATCCTACGGGCGGAGAAGGCGCCGAGCCCGCGATGGGCTCCATTTCCGCGCCGGTTATGATCACGATGCTTCCCAAGGACGACAGCAGCGAGAAGCCCCAACAGAAAAAGACGAAGGTTCTCGGACGCGCCGCCAAGGTCATCGGTACGGGCCTGGTTTGCAATGCGCTGACCGGATGTCCGAGCCCCCAACAAGTACGGCCCACTCCGGAACCAGCTCCATGTCCGGCGGGTGCGGTCGAGACGATGAAGACGCTCGGGATCGACATCGGGAAGGCGCATGGGGTCCACTTCACCCTTGCGACGAAACCCGAGAACATCACCGTGAAGGAGGGAGAGACCACCCTCAGCTTGATTGGTGACTGGGGGAAGTTGCCGGATAGAACCCTCTTGTCCGGGCGGCTGATCTTCGGCGATAGGCGCGTGTACGGGAGATTCACCGAAGCCAAGGTGCCGGGCGGAGACACGTTCAAGGTCTGCCTGGAGATGTGGGACATCGAGGGAGGGCGAGGAACCATTCGGGAGCCGGATGGAAGCCCGGGGAGCGCACGAGTCTTTGGCACGGCGGTCGTGAGAGCCGTCAGCAGCTTCGAATAAGGGCCAGCCGAGCGGTCAGCACCATCGTTCTTCGGAGTCTTCTTCCCGTGTTCGCTTCGTCGCCTACTGCGTTCCTGGTGCTGCTTCTCGCGGCCACTCCCGCCTCCTCGCAGACGTGCCCTCCGCTCGGAGCGAGCGAAGGCCGCTGCATCGAGCTGACGGCGGAAGGGACCAACGAAGTCCCCGAGGTTCAGATCAGTCCAGGACAGCCCACCTCCTTCCGCTTCGACTCGGACGTACGTTCGGACGGGATGACGCTGGAGAATCGCGAGCGCTTCGAGGTAGCGCCTGGAAAGCGGCTCATCACGCTTGAACCCTCGGAGAGAATGCGCGGTGCAAAGCCCAGCACGTTGACGGTGTGTTTCACGGATGGCGCGGCGCCCGCTTGCGCATCCTTCCGGCTGATTGTCCATCCCGCGATTGGCGAGCGCCGATTGGAGATCTTCCGCCACGCGCGCTCGGTGAACTCCGTCCAGGCCGAGTTGAGGAAGACGCGCGAGGAGAACTCGGAACTGCGCGCCGAGAACGCGCGGCTTCATGCGGAACATGACCGGCCTGCTGGACTGCTCGGGCTGTTCGCCTCGGGCATGGTGGACGCGAACGGCATCCCTTCTCAGGACATCACCAAGCTCATTACGACACGCGAGAGCAACTCCCTCAAGTCATGGTGGGTAAAGACCGTCCGCGCTCCTGGCCGGGTTGTCATCGATTTGTGGCTGGAGAATCTGGATGCGGCGAAGTCGTGGACACCAAAAGGCGCGGTATTGGTCGGATCCAAGGGAGAGGTACTGGAGGCATCCTTCTGGCCAGCCGAGCCGCTCCCCCCGGGGGAGCGGCGCCACATCTGGGTCGAGGTGATGGCACCGGACGCGCGGACCGAGGGCACCTTCACCTTGAAGCTCTGGGAGGCTGACGGCCAACGAACCTTCGTCATCGGCAACGTGACCTTCCCTGCATTGGCCGTGAAGCCGGGGCTTTGATTGCAGCAGAAGCCTTGGTAGGCCCCGTGATGGGTTGGGACGGTTGGACGGAACGGGTCCCCGCGGCCTCAATTCGAGCAGCGCAGTCGAGGCCACGGACTTCGAAACCGCGTCGGCGTACTCCCGAAGTTTCGCCGCGCGTTTGATGGCCTCCCGGAGCGAGTCGTCCAATCTCGCCGCCAGCCGAGGAGTCAGTCCCCTTGAGTTCTCGGGGAAGATGATGACGGAGTCCCGGGGGTGGAGCCCATGAGTCGGTGTGACGTGTGCCGATGACGACACTCACGCCATCTACGCGCCAACGTGGGGGCGCGGACGAGGGGGAGAAATAGATATTTCTCCCAGATCTCCCGGCTATAGCCGGCTCGAACTCCGCGGATTTGCTGGGTCTTCTCCCTGATGACCGACGCGCCAGGGTCTGGTGCTGCATGGGGAGAAGCAACTACTCTGAGCCTCCACCCGATAACCCTATGAGGCCGGTCTCCTTCACCCGGCCTGTGGAGTCGGTCATGCAACAAGCCCGTGCCGTCGGTAGCGGCCCAATGCGCCGCCCGATTTGTCTCGCCCTGGGTCTGCTGGCCGTTCTGGCATCTGGTTGTGCATCAACGAGCGGCTCGGGGTACAGCGGCAGCTTCGCGTTCAATCGGGCCGAGTGCAACCCGACCGACAGCACCGTCACCTGTTGCCTCAAGCAGAACCCAGGCCAGTACGAGCGGTGTGGAGCCGTGGCTCCAGCGACGACGCAATCCCAGCCCAACAATCTCCTGCCTGGACGCGTTGAGTCCGAAGCGTCGCCGATCCCCGATCTTCCAACCCAGGAGGAGAGGGAGCGATGGGACAAGGACATCTGCCGACCGCATTACGCGAAGTGCATCCGCGCCGGAGGTGACGGCATCGATGGCCGGAAGTGGGGCGAGACGCAATGCCAAGCCTGTTACGACGCTTGTATGCGTCACGGGTTCTGGCCATGGCAAGCCAACGACAAGCCCTGCCCTGGAGCCTGAGCATGGAACCCACAGGCCGGGAGCGCTCCCCTTCATTTGGTCGTGAGATCGATCTTCTCTTCTTGGCGCTGATCGAAGCCAAAGCGCCCTATGAGGACTACAGACGCGAACTCTTGAAATTGGAGAAGCGGTGGCTTCAGAGGACAAAAACCCCAACCCAGCGACTCGCCGTACAGCAAACCATCGCGAAGACCATCCTTACCGAGGCGTACGGAAGCAGGTTGGCGTGGAAGGAGTTCGGGCGGTGGCTTCGCCGTCTCCAACAGCTCGGCTTCCGCGACCTGGGGATGCGCGTCCACGTCATCTGCCTCTACGTGCAGGCACTTCACCTCTTCCCCCGGCAGGCTCGTGAAGCATGGGCCATGTTGGAGGATACGGAGCGAAGGGTGCGCCGACTCAGTCGACAGAACCCTCTTCGAAAAGAACACCTGGAGGCCATCGAGCACGCGAAGAAGGTTGCCCGCGTGCCGCGCCCCCCTCCTCGATGACGTGATCGACGGCGGGGCCGAGTCGGACCACAAGCCCCGGCCCTTCATGGTCTTGTTCGGCTCGAGATGCCTCCAGGACCCGAGAGAAGTCCGGGCACGGAGCACGCGGTCAGCTCGCGGTTCATCAGCGAGTGACCGAACTCCATCTACTCGAATGGAGGAGGCCCGCATAGGGCCCCCCCTGTCAGGCTGCCTGCTCCCCCGGGGAGCATCAGCTTCCGGTGGCCAGGAACGTCTCCAGACTGGCCGGGTCGATCCTCACAACAGCCCCAACCCGAACGAACCGGAGCCGCCCCCCGGCGCACAGCCTGTGAACGGTGGCAGGAGACACCGTCAGCCGGTCCGCCACCTCTCGCACCGTCAGCAACCGCGCCAACATGGGCCGCGCTTGCAGCACCGGTGCAGCAGAAGCCTTGGTAGGCCCCGTGATGGGTTGGGACGGTTGGACGGAACGGGTCCCCGCGGCCTCAATGCTTCCGAGGGCTTGTGAATGGCTGGTAGCGTCTGGACACAACCCCTCTCCCCTCGGAAGAGGGACGGGGTGAGGGTGCCTGGCTCCCGGGCTCCCCAACAGGAAGGTCCACGGGATGTCCTGGCTGCTCCCCTGCGCGCTGATCTCCGCCACACTGGCCCAGACCGCCTCTGCGCCCGCGGCGCCCCGGGAGACGACGGTGGTGGCACCACGAGTGCCCACGCCGCTGAACCGCACCCCGGCGGCGGTGAGCGTGGTGGAGCGGGAGGACATTCAAGAAGGCCGCGCCACGCTGGGCCTCCACGAGTCACTGGTGGGGGTACCGGGGCTGGTGACGCAGAGCCGCAACAACGCCGCGCAGGACCTGCGGCTGTCCATCCGGGGATTCGGAGCGCGCTCGGCGTTCGGCATCCGGGGCATCACCGTGCGGGTGGACGGCTTCCCGGAGACGCTGCCGGACGGGCAGAGCAACGTGGACAGCCTGGACATGGCCTCGGCGGAGCGCGTGGAGGTGCTGCGAGGGCTGGCCTCGTCGCTGTACGGGAACGCGGCGGGAGGCGTGGTGAGCATCACCACGGAGGAAGGCCCGGAGCGGCCCTTCGTGGAGGCGCGCACGGTGAACGGGGACAACGGGCTGTGGAAGCTGAACGTGAAGGGCGGGGGGAAGAGCGGGGACGTGCGCTGGATGGTGGGCGCGTCGCGGCTGGCGCAGCAGGGGTGGCGGAGGCTGTCGGGCACGGAGCAGGTGCTGCTGAACGGGAAGGTGGGGTGGACGCCGGACGGGAGCTCGGAGTGGAAGGCGGTGCTGTCGCTGGTGGACGCGCCGGAAGCGGGAGACGCGGGAGGGCTGACGCGGGCGGAGGTGGAGAGCGACCCCCAGCAGGCCTCGCCGCTCAACGCGCAATACCGGGCGGGCGAGTCGGTGCGGCAGGGGCGGTTGGGGCTGACGTACCGGCGGCGCCTGGGCGAGGCGCACGAGGTGGAGGCGAGCGGCTTCCTGGCGCTGCGGGGCTTCCAGAACGCGCTGCCGCAGACGGTGGTGGCGTTCGACCGGACGTTCGGCGGGATGTCGGTGCGATACGGGAACCGGACGCCGCTCCTCGGGCTGCGCAGCCGCTTCACGGTGGGAGCGGAGGTGCAGTCGCAGGCGGACCGGCGGAAGAACTTCGACAACGTGGAGGGCCAGCCGGGCAGCGCGTTGCAGCTGGACCAGGACGAGGGTGTGCTGGGGCTGGGCGTCTTCGCGCAGGAGGAGTGGGAGCTGCGCGAGCGCCTGACGCTGGTGGCGGGGGCGCGCTACGACGTGTCGCGCTACACGGTGGAGGACTTCCTGCGGGAGGACGGGGACGGGACGGGGGCGCGGACGTTCCAGCAGCCCACGGGGCGGCTGGGGCTCATCTGGGCGCCGGTGCCGGAGGTATCGGTGTTCGCGAGCGCCACGCAGGCCTTCGAGGCGCCGACGACGACGGAGCTGGCGGTGCCGGCGGGGGCGGGCGGCGGGTTGTCGAGGGACTTGAAGCCACAGCGCTCGAACGGGGTGGAGCTGGGGGCGCGGGGGTTGCTGGGGGGCCGGCTGCGTTACGACGTGGCGCTGTTCTCGGTGTGGATACGGGACGGGCTGGTGCGCTTCGAGGACGAGCGGGCGCGGGCATACTTCCGCAATACGGGGCGCTCGAGACACATGGGGGCGGAGGTGGCGCTGGAGGCGAAGGTGACGGAGGAGCTGAGGGTGAGGGCGGCCTACAACGCGTTGCAGGCGACGTTCCGGGACTCCGTGTCACAGGGCCGGCAGCTGAGGGGCAAGCAGGTGCCGGGGATACCGGCGAACCAGGTGAGCGCGGAGGCGGTGTACCAGCACGCGAGCGGGGCGCGGGCGGCGGTGGAGGTGTTCAGCGCGGGAGGGCTATACGCGGACGACGCGAACACGGTGCGCGAGCACACGGCGTGGGTGGTGAACGCGAGGCTGGGGCACCGCTTCACGATGGGGGTGTTCGAGGTGAGCCCGTTCGTGGGGTTCCAGAACCTGCTGTCGGCGCGCTACAGCGACAACGTGCGGGTGAACGCGAGCCGGGGGCGCTACTTCGAGCCGGCGCCGCCCCTGTCGGTCTACGCGGGAGCGGGCCTGTCACACCGCTGGTGACACCCCACCAACACAACCCCCCGGGCCCATCTCCCCTCTCCCCCCGGGAGAGGGACGGGGTGAGGGTATCGGGGGCCCCGGGTTGCACCCATCTCCGTGCACCGGGCGCGCCCGTGGGATAACACATGCCCCATGACCGCCCCCGCCTCGAACCCGCTGCTCTCCGACCGTGACGTGGACTTCCAGCTCTACGAGGTGCTGGACACGGAAGCGCTGTGCCAGCTCCCGGCCTTCGCGGACCACTCGCGCGAGACGTTCACGCTCTTCCTGGACAGCACGCGCCGCTTCGCGCGGGACGTGCTGCTGCCCACGTACCGGTTGATGGACAACGAGCCGCCCTCGTTCCGGGATGGCCGCGTCCACGTGCATCCGCTGATGCGCAAGCTGTACCCGCAGCTGGTGGAGCTGGGCCTGCTGACGGCCACGCACCCGGTGGACGTGGGAGGCCAGCAGCTGCCCATCACGGTGTACTCGCTGGCCTCGGCGTACCTGATGGCGGCCAACCTGAGCGCGTATGGCTTCATCGGGCTGACGAGCGGCGCGGCGCACCTCATCCAGGCCTTTGGCAGCCCGTGGCTGAAGGACGAGTTCATGGCCCGGATGTACCGGGGCGAGTGGACGGGCACCATGGCGCTCACCGAGCCGCAAGCGGGCAGCAGCCTGGCGGACGTGAAGACGCGGGCCACGCCGGCCGGGGACGGGACGTACCGCATCACCGGCTCGAAGATCTTCATCAGCGGCGGGGATCAGGACTTCACGGAGAACGTGGTGCACCTCACGCTGGCGCGCATCGAGGGCGCTCCGGCGGGGACGCGGGGCCTGTCGCTCTTCGCGGTGCCCGCGCGCCGGCCCGAGGGCGGACGGCTGGTGGACAACGACGTGCGCGTGACGGGAGCCATCCACAAGATTGGCTGGAAGGGGCTGCCGAGCCTGGCGCTCAACTACGGCGAGGGTGGGGACTGCCGCGGGTGGCTGGTGGGCGAGGCGGGCAAGGGCCTGGCGCACATGTTCCAGATGATGAACGAGGCGCGCATCATGGTGGGCCTCAACGGCGTGGCGACGGCCTCGGTGGCGTACCAGGAAGCGCTGGCGTACGCGCAGAACCGGCCGCAGGGGCGCCCCGCGTGGGAGAAGGACGCGGCGCGGCCGCAGCACCCCATCATCGAGCACGCGGACGTGCGGCGGATGCTGCTGCGGCAGAAGGCGATCGTGGAAGGAGGCCTGTCGCTGCTGGCGATGGCCTCGTGGCAGGCGGACGTGGCGGCGCACGGGAAGACGGAGGAGGAGCGGCGGCGCGCGGGGCTGCTGCTCGACTTGCTCACGCCGCTGGCGAAGACGTTCCCCGCGGAGAAGGGCTTCGAGGCCAACGCGCTGGCGGTGCAGGTGCACGGGGGCTACGGCTACTCGAGCGAGTACCTGCCCGAGGCGTACCTGCGAGACCAGAAGCTCAACAGCATCCACGAGGGCACCACGGGCATCCAGGGGTTGGACCTGCTGGGGCGCAAGGTGATGGCGGCGGGGGGCGAGGCGATGAGGGCCTTCGCGGAGGAGGTGGGGGCGGCGGTGGAGCGGGCGAGGAAGGCGGGCGTGGAGCCGGCGTGGGGCGAGGCGCTGAACCGGGCGCTGCAGGAGGTGGTGGAGCTGACGATGGAGCTGGGAGCGGCGGGGATGGCGGGCGAGGTGGAGCGGATGCTGCGCCACAGCGCGGACTACATGGAGCTGTTCTCGGTGCTGGCGGTGTCGTGGCGGTGGCTGGCGCAGGCGGCGGCGGCGCGCGAGGGCCTGGCGCGCGGCGGCGAGGGCCGGGACTTCTACGAGGGGAAGCTGGCGGCGGCGCAGTACTGGCTGAACACGGAGCTGCCGCGGGTGACGCACCTGGTGGCGCTGTGCCGCTCGGGGGAGGACTCGTACACGCGGATGAAGCCCGAGTGGTTCTGAGAAGACGGTGAGGCGCTAACGCTGGCGCTAACTCCGTAAGTAGGTCCGCGACCATTTCCCCTCTCCCTTCGGGAGAGGGACGGGGTGAGGGTGCCAGGGCCCCGGGTTGAACCCCTGTCCCCACTGTGGGCCGCGGGTTGGAAGAACGGGCTCGGATACCCTCACCCCAACCCTCTCCCGGGGGGAGAGGGAGCATCGAGCCCCTTCGCTCATCTCCCAGAAGACGATGAGCCTCCCGAGGAACCGTGTCCGTCTCCTTCCACCTGTGCCAGCCCGGCCGGGGCGCCTCCTGTGGTGCCTGCTGCGGCCTCTACAACTTCCGCGACCACTCGCGCGCCACGCTCACCGCGCAGCTCGCCGCGCAGACCGAGGCCCTGCGCACCGTGCCTCATGAGCCGGAGGCCTGGCACACCACGGCCCGCGCGCTCCTGGAGTCCCGGCGGGAGAGCTCGCTCTTCCCCGCCGTCCGCGTCTGCCCGCTGCTCGGCTTCCTCGACGCGGAGCACACACGGGTGGGCTGCCTCGGCCACCCGAAGGTGACGGGGGGCGCGGACCTGCGCGACTGCGGCGTCTACCGCGCCGACATCTGTGAAACCTTCACCTGCCCGTCCTTCACCTGGCTCACGGACGCGCAGGCCCGGCTCGTCCAGGCGGCGTGCGCGGACTGGTACCTGTACGGGCTCGTCATCACCGACGTGGAGTTCGTCCGCGGCTGCCTGCGCCTGCTCGAGTGGGAGCTGGCGGGGCCCGTGGACCCCGAGGTGCTCGCCGCCCGCCCTGAGACGCTCGAGGCCGTGCGCCAGCTCTTCGCGCTGAAGGAGACCGCGCCCGGCCGGGGCACCCACGCCGCCGTGTTCGGCCGCTTCACCCCGGACACCGAGGGCGAGCCCCTCTCGCGCACGCTCGACTACGCCGCGCTGGGCGCCCGCGCCGCCCCCGAGGACGAGGTGGTGCTGTGCCTCGGCTATGTGCCCACACGCCTGGAGGAGCTCACCCGGGCCCGCGAGCTCGTCCACGCCCACGTGAGGGCCGTGGCCCACAACCTCGGAGCGTGACGCCATGGACAACCTCACCCACGGGTTGCTGGGCCTGGCCCTCGGCGCGCTCCGCCGCCCCGAGTCCCCCGCTGGCGCTCCCCTCTCCCCCACCGACAAGGCCGTGCTCCTCGGCTCCGTCCTCGCCGCCGAGATGCCCGATCTCGACACCCTCCTCCCCGCCGCCAACTCCGTCGACCACGCCCTGCGCGCCCACCGCGGCCTGTCCCACGCGCTCGCCTTCGCCCCCGTCGTGACCCTCGCCGCCACCGGGATTGCCCTGCTCGTCTTCCGCCGCGCCCGCTTCCTCCCCGTCTACCTCTCCAGCCTGCTCGCACTCGCGGTGGCCCACCTGCTGCCCGACCTGTGGACCGGATGGGGCACCCGCCTCCTCCTCCCCTTCTCCGACCGGCGCCTCACGCTCGACTGGACGATGGTGGTGGATCCACTCGTCACCCTTCCGCTGCTCGCCGGTGCGGTGTGGGCCTGGCGCCGCGGGGGACAGTGGCGGCGCGCCCTGCTCGTGGGACTCGCATGCTCGGCCGCGTACGTGGGCCTGCGCGGCGTGCTCCAGGCCACGCTGACGTCCCGCGTGCACGAGACCTGGCCCACGGCCGAGCGGGTGCAGGTCTTCCCCGCGTGGTTCTCGCTCACCACCTGGCGCTATGTGGCCGTGCTCCCCTCCGAGTACGTGGCCGGCTCCGTGTCCCCCGGCGAGCCCCCGCGCGAGGAGCGCCGTGTGCCCCGGCCCTCGGTGGAGGCACTCCCCGCCTCCGTGCGCGCCGTGCCCACCGTGCACGAGGCGCTCGCCTGGGCCCGCTTCCCCGTCATCTCCTCGGCCCCGGGTGAACAGGGACGCACCGTGGTGCGAATCGGAGACCTGCGCTACCACCTGCGCGGCGAGCCGACGCTCACGTTCGTCCTGGAGCTCGGGCCGGACCTTTCGGTGACGGATGCACGGCTCGAGCGCGGTGGCAGTGCTCGCGAGTTGATGGAACGGTGGCGCGGGTCTCGCGGGGGGAACCCGTGAGACGAATACCCTCACCCTGACCCTCTCCCGAGGGGAGAGGGGAAATTGAGCGCACGGTGGCTCGCTTGCTCTCCCGCGGCCCGTAGACAGGGACATGGGCCGGCGGCTTGCCGTGCTCACGCCCGCGCCCCACCTTCCCCCCGGGCGAGTGTGAGGGGGGCGTGGGATGGCGAACTGGATGGGGTGGGCGCTGCTCGGCGGGTGTGTCCTCTGTTGGACGGGATGCCGCAAGCCGGAGCCGGCACCGGAGCCGGCACCGGAGCCGACAACGGAAGTCACGAAGGTCGCGGTGGCCGCCGAGGCTCCGTCGGAACCCGCCCCCGTCCAGACCATCGACTTCGTCGAGCTGCCAGAGCCGCCAGCCCCCGGCACCGAAGCAGGACAGGCCGGACCGTCCGAGGAGCACCTCGCGCGCGGAACGGACGCGGAGACCCCGCCCTCGCGGCTGCTGGAGACGGACTCCGAATCCTGGGAGCGGCCGGGGAGACGCCCTGAGCTGCCGGATGAGGAGCGAGCCGGCTTCCTGGAGGCCGCGGAGGCGGCACGCGCCGGCAACGCGAGCATCTCCGCCACCGCGCCCGCCGAGGAGGTCACCATCGCCACCGGCACCGTGGACGGCCGGGTGAAGCGCGTGCGCCCCGGCACCATCGAGGTGAGCGACGAGGAGGGCAACATCTACGAGCTGCGCATCGACGGCCGCAGCCGCGGCCTGCGCCAGGGCCGCCACATCCCGCTCCGGGACATCAGCGAGGGCACTCCCGTACGGGCCTCGTTCGACCTGGTGGGCGGAGGCGAGAGCCTCGCGCGGGACATCCAGCTGCGGCGGTAGCCACGCCGCGAAAAGACGACGGGCGACCCCCACGAGGAGAGCCGCCCGCCCGTCATTCCATCCTGCTCACCAGGACTACGGCCGGGTGTAGTTGATGTTCAGGCTGTACGTGGCCGCGGTGTAGCCGCGCACCATGACGTACGCGCTGCTCTGGCCCGCGGGCACCGTCAGATCGCACGTCTCGGCGGCGCCGGAGCTGTACGGACGGCAGTTGTAGGTGCTGGTCGTGGGCGCCGCGCCGAAGCGGACGTAGAGGTCCGGGTCGCCCGAGCCCGACATCACCACCTTGAACTGGGTGCCCGCCACCACGCTGTACGGGCCGAAGTTGTCCGCCGCGCCCGAGGCCACGCTGTCGTTGATGGTCAGCGTCACCGGCGTGCCACTACTGCCCGTCCCGCCGTACGTGCCCTTGAGGGTGACGCCCGAGAACGCCGAGTAGGGGTTGAGGAACACGTACCAGGTGCCCGCGGCCGGGTTGGTGAAGGAGCAGTTCTCCGTGTTGCCACTGGCGTACGGACGGCAGTCGTAGGAGCTGGTGGTCGGCAGCGCGCCGAACTTCACGTGCATGTCCGCGTCACCCGTGCCACCGCTGATGTCGAACACGAGGCTGGCCTGGCCGGCGGGCACCTGCAGCGCGTAGTACTTCTTGCCACCGGAGATGCCGGTCACCGTCACGCCGTTGGTCAGCGGATCGATCACCGGCGGCGGAGGCGGCACGCCCACGGCCTTCCAGGCCTCGTTCACCGCCAGGGACTCGGCCGAGCCCGCGCCGTAGAGCGCATCGGCGGCCTGAATCGTGTACGTCTTGGCCTGCTCGAAGGTGGTGCTGGTGGTGAAGAGGTCCGTGTTGGCCTTGTAGAAGATGCGGCCGGCCTTCTCCGGGCCAATCGCCGGCACGGAGTTGGTGGACTTGCCGCGCGGATGCACGCCCCCCTTGCTCAGCAGCGAGAACACCAGGTTGCTGATGCCGGAGCTGTAGTGCACGTCCACGCCCGGGGAGTAGTCGCCGTAGAAGTCGAGCGACACCCCGTCCCTGGCCGGGTCATCCATGTAGCGGAGCGCGTCGCCCGCGGTGCCCGGCGTCCAGATGTCCTCGCCAATCTTGAAGACGTCCGCGTCCACCGCCCAGCTGCGCGTCCAGCTCTCGCACACGCCGGCGAAGATGTCGGACATGGACTCGTTGAGACCACCGGACTCCCCCGAGTAGATGAGGTCCGACTCGGAGTCCGTCACGGCGTGGGTCAGCTCGTGGACGGTGACGTCCAGGTCCTTGCCCAGCTCGATGGAGTCCGAGTTGTTGCCGTCGCCGTACACCATCTGGGTGCCGTCCCAGTAGGCGTTCACGTAGTTGCTGCCGTAGTGGACGGTGCTGGTGAGCGTGGCGCCCAGGTTGTCGTACGAGTCGCGGTTGAAGAGCGTCTTGTAGCAGTTGTAGGTGACGCCCAGCATGTCGTAGTTGATGTCGACATGGGCGTCGCCGATGGCCGCCTGGCCCTCGCTGCGCTTGAGCGTGCCCGGCGTGGTCGTACCGTTGTTGGCCGAGTACACCCGGCGGTTGAGCGCCGTGTGGATGAGCGGGTTCTCCAGGAGGACGCCGCCGCGCTGCGCGTCCACGTAGACGAGGTCGTTGGCGGGCATGCCCTGACGCTCGCCCTTCACGGACACCTCGTAGGCCAGGCGCAGCTCGGAGCTGCCCTCGGCGCGCACGTAGACGAGCTTCGCCTCGCCCTGGGCGGAAGCGCCCCGCGCGGTGGAGCCGGCCTCGGCGGCCCGCAGCGCGGCCTCGGGAGCCACGCGCGCCGCGGCGGACAGCTGCTCACCCGACCGCAGCGAGCCGTTGACCGCGTAGATGTTGCCCGCGCCATCCGCGTGCACGACGAGCTCGCCGCCCACCACGCGCAGGCCGTTGAGCGTCTGCTGGAAGCGCAGGTGCCGGTGGCCCTGCTCGTCCACGGTGGCGCGCTTGAACACCAGGTCCTCGCCGCTCACGCGGAACACCGGCGCGAGCTCCACCACCGCCTCGCGCAGCTCGTCCTTGGCGCGCAGCTCGCCCACGCTGCCCGCGGGCGACAGCCGGCCCAGCTGGCCCGTCACCGCGTACGGGACGCCGGCCTCGCTGCCCACCACGCGCGCGTCCTTGAAACGCGCCAGCGCCGCCTGGATGTCCACGTCCTTCTCACCCGCCCGCACCGCCTCCTCGTTCACTTCCGTCGTCGAACCGCAAGCGGCGAGGCTCGCACCCAGCCAGGCCACACACAGGGTCCGCATCAGTCGATGAGCCAAAGCAATACTCCTCGGTAGAAGAGACTGTTCACTTGAACTCCAAACTAAGCCGTGAACAAGGGGATGTGATGGTTTTCAGGAATTTTTCTGTGACGAGCGCTGTAAACGTTACCTCCACCCCCCTTGTCTCCTCCCCGAGGAGATGGAAGGTTGCGAGATTTTTCCGTGCGGGACGCAATGCGCTGGCCGTGTGCGGGCTGGCGGCGCTGGCGGCCTGTGCCCCTCGCCACACGCGGCCCGAGGTGCCGCTGCCCCCGCGCGTCACCGTGGAGCAGGCCACGCAGCTGGTGCCGCCGGGTGAGAAGGAGCGCGAGGGCTGGGCGGAGGACGTGCTGGCGGCGCTGGAGGCGCACCGGCTGTACCCCTCGGCGGAGGCGGTGTGCTCGGTGCTGGCCGTCATCGAGCAGGAGTCCGGCTTCGAGGCCAACCCGGCGGTGCCGGGACTGGCGCGCATCGTGCGGGAGAAGCTGGAGGCCTACGCGGACAAGCTGGGCCCGCTGGGGCCACCGGCGGTGAAGGGGCTGCTGGAGGGCAAGGCGCCGGGCCACTCGCAGACGTTCGAGCAGCGGCTGGCGCAGGTGAAGACGGAGAGGGACCTGGACCGCATCTTCCGCGAGCTGCTGGAGTACTACGAGACGGAGTTCCCGAAGACGTACTTCGCGGCGCAGGTGGCGAGCAGCCTCTTCAAGTCCACGCGGCTGGAGGACCTCAACCCCATCACCACGGCGGGCTCCATGCAGGTGAGCGTGCGTTTCTCGGAGGAGCTGGCGGGAGGCGACGAGCAGGCGCTGCAGCGGGTGCGCGAGGAGCTCTACACCCGGAGCGGCGGGGTGTACTACGGCACGGCGCGGCTGCTGGGCTACGAGGCGCACTACAGCGAGCCGCTCTACCGCTTCGCGGACTACAACGCGGGCTTCTACGCCTCGCGCAACGCGGCGGTGCAGTCGCAGGTGAGCCGGCTGACGGGCATCAAGCTGGTGACGGACGGAGACCTGCTGGCCTACGACAAGCAGGGCGAGCCGGTGGACGAGGACAGCAACTCGCTGAAGGCGCTCCTGGCGTTCCGGGAGCGGTACGTGCCGGACGACGTGAGCGAGCGGCGGGTGCGCAAGGACGTGGAGAAGGAGAAGGAGCTGGCCTTCGAGGAGACGGACACCTGGAGCGCCATCAAGCGCGTGTACCAGGAGCAGACGGGCGAGACGCCGGCCTACGAGCAGCTGCCGGCGGTGACGATCCGGAGCCCGAAGATGAGCGGGGACAAGTCCACGGCGTGGTTCGCGCAGTCGGTGAACAAGCGCTACAAGAAGTGCATGGACCGCTACGCGGCACTGCCGAAGTAGGTGGGCAGCCCCACATCGGAGAGGACCCACAACTCCCTCTCCCCTCGGGAGAGGGCGGGGGTGAGGGTGCCTCGCCCCCGTCCTCCCGACCCGTGGAGAAGACCCGTGCCTACTGTGCCTTCACCGTGCCCCGGGGAGCGAAGTACGGGTCCGTAATACGCATCTCCGTCACGGGCCCGTACTTGCGAGCCACGTCCCGGATGGCCGAGGCCTTGCCGATGAGCACGACGGTCAAGTCCTCCTGGGCGGGCATGACGCGCTGGATGGCGGCGAGGATGCGGGCCTTGTCGGTGGCGGCCACCTTCGAGGCGAACGCATCCACGTCGCTCGAGTCCAGGCCGTAGAAGGCGAGCTCGGACAACCGGGAGGCGATCTGCTGGCTCGTCTCCAGCGTGGGAGGGAACTGGCCCAGCACGTACTCCTTGGCGGAGGAGAGCATGGCGTCGTCCATGCCCTGCTGGCGGTAGCTGGCGAGCACATCCAGCGCCATGTCCAGCGCCTGGCCTGTGGACTCCGTCTGGGTGTACGAGGAGACGGCGAAGGGGCCGGGCTGGATGCCGGGCAGCACGGCCGAGCCCGCGCCATACGTCAGCCCGGACTTCACGCGCAGGGCCGTATTGAGCAGCGAGGTGAAACGGCCGCCGAGCACCGTGTTGGCGAGCGTCACGTCCACGCGAGCGGGGTCGGTGCGGGAGATGCCCGTATTGCCGGCCCAGAAGTACGTCTGCGTGGCGTCCGGCTTGTCCACCAGCAGGACGCGGCGGCCCTTCAGGGGCTGGGTGGGAGGAGCGGCCGGGACCGGAGTGCCCGCGCGATTCCACCCGCCGAGCGCGGCCTCGAGCTGCTTCGCGAGCTTCTTCGCGTCGAAGTCACCCACCACGGAGAGGATGAGCCGGTCTCCGCCCAGGTGCGCCTTCGCGTACGCCAGCACATCCTCGCGCGTGAGGGTGGCGAGCGAGGCCTCGCTGCCGCCCACGGGCCGCCCGTACGGGTGCGTCCCGAAGTGGAAGGCCTGGAAGTACGTGCCGATGATGCCGCGCAGGTCTCCATCCTTCGCCGCGGCGAGCTCCGACACCATCCGCTCGCGCATCTTGTCGAGCTCGGCGGCGTCGAAGCGGGGCCGCATCAGCATGTCCGAGAGCAGCTCCACCATGAGGGCGGTGTCGCGCGACATGAACTGCCCGCCGATCTCCAGCGACTCGCGGCTGGAGGCCACCCCGAGCACGCCGCCCACGCTGTCCACCGCCTCGGCGAACTGCGCGGCGTCGCGCTTGCCGGCGCCCTTCTGGAGCAGCTCGGCGGCGAGCGCGGCCACGCCCTCCTTGCCCTCCGGGTCCCCGAGCGCCCCGCCGCGCACCTTCGCGCTGAAGGACACCAGCGGCACCTCGTGCTTCTCCACCAGGAGCAGCCGCGCGCCGTTCTTCAGCTCCAGCACGGTGGCCCTGGGCAGCTTCACCGCGTCCTTCACCGCGTCCTCGCGCACCTGCTGCGCCGCGGGGGCCTGGGGCTTCGTCTCCTGTGCTCCCGCCGAGGAGGCCACCAGCAGCGCCGCGAGCGCCACCTTCCCGTTCATCACCTTCATCGCGCCGCCTCCTTCTTCGCCTCGTCCGCTTCGGCCTCGGGCACCAGCACGCCCACGGAGCGGTTGTTCCTCGCGAATACCCGCGCGGCCACCTTCTGCACCTGCTCGCGCGTCACCGCCTCGTAGCGCTCCGGCGCGCTGAAGAGCTTCTGCCAGTCGCCGTGGAACACCTCGTAGGTGCCGAGCGCCTGCGCCCGGCCGCTGTTCGTCTCCAGGCTGCGCCAGAACTCCGCCACGGCGATGTTCTTCGCCTTGCGCAGCTCCGCGTCACTCACGCCCGCGGACACCACCTTCGCCAGCTCCTCGTCGAGCAGCGTCTCGGCCTTGCCCAGGTCTCCTCCCGGGGGCAGGTCCACCAGCATCCACGTGAGCGAGGGGTCGAACCCCGCGCCCCGGTAGCCGCCCACACCGATGGCCACCTGCTCCTCCTCCACCAGCCGCCGGTGCAGCCGCGAGGAGTCGCCCTCGGTGAGGATGCGCACCAGCAAGTCGAGCGCGGGCGCTTCCGCGTCACTGGCCTTGAGGCCGTGGAAGGCCATCTGCAGCAGCGGCGCCTGGGCCAGCTTGCGCACCACCACGCGGCGCTCGCCCTGCTGCGGCGGCTCCTGGGTGCGCACCGGCTCGGGCGCGGGCTGGGCGGGGATGGGCTCCAGGTACTTCTCCGCCAGCGAGAAGATCTCCTCGGGCGTCACCGCGCCCACCACGATGAGCGTGGCGTTGTTGGGCGCGTAGTAGGTGCGGAAGTAGCGCTCCAGGTCCTCCTGCTTCCAGCTCTCGATGTCCGAGGGCCAGCCGATGACGGGAATCTGGTAGGGGTGCGCCACGAAGGCGGTGGCCTGCACCTGCTCCATGAGCAGCCCGCTGTTGTCGTTGTCCACGCTGGAGCGCCGCTCCGAGTAGACGACGCCCCGCTCGCTCTCCACCACCTTCGGATCGATGGCGAGGTTCTGCAGCCGGTCCGCCTCCAGGTCGAAGATCTTCTCCAGCGCCGAGCGCGGGAACCAGTCCTGGTACACGGTGACGTCCTCGGAGGTGTAGGCGTTGTTGCGGCCGCCGTGCGCCTCCATGACGCGATCGAACTCACCCGGGCCGTACTTCTTCGCGCCGTTGAACATCATGTGCTCGAAGAAGTGGGACAGGCCGGTGATGCCGGGGCGCTCGTTGCGGCTGCCCACGCGGAACCAGTTGTAGAGCG
>NZ_DBNGVP010000185.1:0-45619 GCF_057119385.1 Archangium sp.
CTGGCGAGACTTGCGGCGCTTCGGACCGCGCTGAGGCACTAATGGCCTGGAACCCGAGCCCCACGGCTCACACATAAAGAGCTGTGACAAGGAGAGCAGCGTGCGTGGAAGATCAGCATGGGTGTCAGCTGGGCGTAGCTCTCCACTCCGCCCACGCCGCCGTCTGGCAGCAGCGCCAGCCCGGTGATCTCCAGGCGGGTCAGGTAGCGCCACCCTCCCGTCATGGACGCCGCGAGCGGCGATGGCATGGCCGTAGCGGGCCGCTCCGCCTGGGACAGCAGCAACAGCACCAGCAGTGCGGAAGTCATCGGCGCCTCCAACAGCAGGCGCCAAGGCTAGCAGAAACCTCATCAACTCCAGCGTTGCTACCCCTCTCCTATTATTGCCACGTCTCCTCGCGCCGTGCTGCCCGGACGAGCTCCTCCACCTCGTGCTCACCGAGTTTCGCGGGCCGCTGAAGCAGGAACGAGAGCAGCATGTCGTCGGCGAGTACCGACACGTACTGCGGCTGCTTCTTCACCGTGAGGGCGGGCTTGACGAAGACGAGCAGGCCGTGCACCCAGAGGGTCTGCCGCCGTGTTGCGCTCGTGAGCTTCTCGCGTACGCGCTTCGCCTCGGCCTCGAGTTTCTCGATGTGGTGGGTGGGCTGGCCGTTCACTTGGAGATGGGGCCCCGCCACCCAGACCTTGCCGCCCATGTTCTTCGTGTTGATGACGAAGACGCCCGGGGGACCCACGAGCAGGTGGTCGATGTTCGCCCCCCGGGCACCGATCTTCACATCATGCTCGATGGCCCACCCGTGAGGCTGGAGCTGCTGCAAGAGCCCGGCGACGTGCTCCTCGCCTTCCGCGCCCTTTCCCCAGGCGGATTCCTCCGTCGGGATGTTGAAGAGACGGGTGATGAGCGTCCGGATGGGCGCCTCTCTCCTGAGGGACTCCTGCCGCTCTCTGGCACTCTGGCCGGGCCGACGTCCCACGCGGCGTGGCGACGCGGAGGCCGAGGGCTCCTTCCTCCTGCCGAAGAACATGAACGTACTCCTGTGGAAGATGACGGCTTGCTGCTCCCGCACACGGGTACGCAGCCAACCATGAACGTTGGAATACCGTCATGATTCCCAGGAGGTTGTATGGCCCCTCAGTCGCCCACCGATCATCGAGCCGAGCAGCTGTCTGCCTGGAAGCCAGCAGTGGGGTGCCGCTGGCCCCCTTTCCAGGGGACTCACTCCAGGGTGATGTTCAAGGAAGGGGTGGCAGGAGCAAATGGTGGGAGCCCCTCATGGGAACGTCACTCCACCGACGCTGAACGTCCGCGCCCCACTCTCATCCCATGGCTTGAGGGTGAAGCGGCCCCGGGCCTGCTCCTCCGTCAGTTCCGCTTCCACCATCACCTCCCATCTTCCTGGCTTGAGAGGAGGGGACTGCCACAGCGTGACGTTCGGCCGCACCCCACCCGGCGCCGTCAGCTGCGCGCCTTCGGCCCTCCAGTCTCGCGCGTCTGGACTCTCCAGCGTCAACTGCACCGCCACCCGCACGCGCTTGTCTCCTGCTTCAGAACTCGGGGCGGCGGTCCGTAATGCGACGGCGTCACTCAGTTCGAGGGCGTTGTCGCGGGCGAGGGTGAGCTTCCTGATGATGCTCTGGGCGTGAACGCCTTCTGGTGCCTCGTCCGGTCCGCCCATCATACCGTCGGCGCGCAGACCGGTGAGGCCCCGTGGCCCGGCCGCGAGACAGCCCGCCTGGGTACGTGCCAACTCCTCCTGACACAGCTGGCGCTTGCGCCGCTCCGCCTCGGCCTCCTGGCAGCAGGCCTCGGCGGAGCGTGGCTGGCGGTACACCTGGACGTGCGTCTCGGCCTGGGCCCACTGCGTCACGAGGGTGAATTCCGCGCTCGCGGGCACGCCCCCATCCGCGAAGGACACCCGGAGCCGCAGTCGCTTCCCTGGCTTTTCCTCACGGGAGAGCACGAGGGGGAGGACGCGGCCCTCCTCATCCAGGCTCACCCGGCGCCACGCGCCCGGACGCCACTTCCTGGCCCGGCGCTCACCGGAGCAGGAGGAGGCGGAGTCCTCCGCATGAGCGCGAGGAGGGCGCCCATGGCCAGCAGCAGCACGAGGCCGCCCAGCGCCCACGTGGCCCACCCCGGCCCTTGCCGTCGCGCCGAAGGCGGCGTGTCCACGGGCGCGGCGTGTGCGGCCTCGTCCTCCTCCAGCGGCGCCTCGCGCGTGGGCGGCTGGAGCGTGGCACTCTCCTCGGGCGGCGGTGCCAGGGCCTGGGCGTACAGCGGCACGTCCCACGTGGCATCCGCCGTCTCCAGTACCTGCGCCAGGGCTGTCTCCAGCGCCTCGGCGTGCGGCGGCCGGGCCCCGGGCTCCTTCTCCAGCAGGCGCAGGCACAACCCGCTCAATGCCTGGGGCACGCGCGGGTTGAGCTCGTGCGGCGGCGGGGGGCTGTGGGTGAGCACCGCGTCCTGCAGCGCCAGCTCGTCCTCGCCGTCGAAGGGGTAGCGGCCCGTGAGCAGGTGGTAGAGGACGACGCCCAGCGCCCACACGTCGTCGCCCACACGGGCCTCGTAGTGGGCGCCCGGCTGGCGCTCACGCACGAAGCGCCACACCTCCGGGCCGCGGTAGTACCAGCTGCCCGGGGGGAGGCCCACCGTGCGCCGGGGCGCCCCACGCCAGGTGCTCGCCCCGAAGTCCACCAGCACCGGCCCGCCCTCAGGCCCCACCAGCACGCTACCCAACGGCTGCGTGCTGCTGGTGACGTGGCCCACCGCCGCGGACTTCGCCAGCGACGAGGCGCGTCTGGCACAAGCCCGCGCCCACGCCCACCTCCGCCCGGATCTGGACTTCGACACCCTCCTGCATACCCTGCGCGAGCGCAGCGCCACGCTCGCCCCCGTGGAGCCCCGCTTCCACCCGGACGTGGCCCCGCTCCTTTCTCGCGTGGTGGACCGCACCGCCAGCCACCAGCGCCAGCGGAGAATCGCCGAGCTCAACGCCTGGCAGCCGCCCGAACCCGAGGAGTGGCGCCCCGCTTCCTCCGCCCTGTCCCCGGACGTGGACAGACCCGAGCGCGCCCTCGAGCACTACAGCGACCTGGCCGAGCACCTCGTGGCCCTGCTGCACACGCAGGTCCCCTCCGTCTTCGAGGAAACGCCCGAGTCCCTCACGGACGTGGACTTCTACTTCTGGCGCGAGGACTTCCCCAAGAGCCGCCTGCGGGAGAACATCGAGGCGTACGCGGTGCCCGCCATCGGCGCGTACCTGGGAGAGGTGCTGGTGCGCAACCTCGGGGGCCGGTGGATACCGCGCCAGAAGCTCGAGGAAGCCCAGGTGCTCGTGGGCCGGCGCGTCTGGTTTCCCTTTGTCCGTGCCCGTCACTACATGAGCTCATGCCAGGCGCTCCTGGACTACTCCCTCACGCGCCTCTACCGCGTCGCCGAGCGCCACCGCGCCTGAAGAGCGTTCAGGCCCGAGGCGCCTCCGCCGCGCCGAGCGTGAAGCGGAACGTGCTGCCCTGCCCCGGGGTGGACTCCACCCAGATGCGCCCGCCGTGGCGCTCGACGATCTTCTTGCAGATGGACAGGCCGATGCCCGTGCCCGGGTACTCCTCCTTGCCGTGCAGCCGCTGGAAGATGGCGAAGATGCGCTCGTAGTACTGCGGCTCGATGCCGATGCCGTTGTCCTCCACCGGCACCGTCACCGTGTCGCCCTCCCGCGCCGCGGACACGCGGATGCGCGGGGGCCGCTCGCCCAGGAACTTCACCGCGTTGCCCACCAGGTTCTGCAGCAGCTGCGCCAGCTGGGTCTCGTCTCCCTTCACCCACGGCAGGGGCTCCACCTTCATCTCCGCGCCCGCCTCCTGCAGCGCCAGGCGCAGGTGTGACAGCGCCCGCTCCACGCTCCGCTCCAGTGGCACGGGCACCAGCTCCTTGCCCCGCGTTCCCACGCGCGAGTAGGCCAGCAGGTCATTGATGAGCGCCTGCATGCGCGTGGCCCCGTCCACCGCGTAGCGGATGAACGCGTCCGCGTCCGCGTCCAGCTTGCCCTTGTAGCGCCGGGACAGCAGCTGCACGTAGCTCGCCACCATGCGCAGCGGCTCCTGCAGGTCATGCGAGGCCACGTAGGCGAACTGCTCCAGGTCCGCGTTGGAGCGCGTCAGCTCCTGCGCGCGGCAGGCCAGCTCGGCCTGGGCCTTCTCCAGGCTCGCCAGCAGCCCGGCGGTGTGTTGACGGGCCCGCTCGGCCTCGGCGCGCGCCGCCTGCTCGCGCACCAACCGGCGTGCGTCCTCCTCCAGGGCCAGCCGCTCGGTGATGTCCGTGCACACGCCCGTCAGCCGCGAGGGCCGGCCCTGCTCGTCCAGCGTGAGCCGGCCATGGGCCTCCACGTGGCGCACCCGCCCGTCCGGCAGGACGATGCGGTACTGCACGTGGTGCTCCGGCTGCTGCTCGGCCACCACCCGCTGGATGCTGGTGAGCACGCGCTCCCGGTCCTCCGGGTGCATGTCGCTCTGGTAGTCCTCGAAGCCGCCGCCGAAGCTGCCCTCGGGGATGCCGTGGATGCGCTCCAGCTCGGGCGACCAGAGGACGCGCTGGGCCTGGATGTCCCACTCCCAGGCGCCCATCCGGCCCGCCTCGAGCGCCACCGCCTGCCGCGCCTGGGCGCGCCTGGCCTCCGTGTAGAGCCGGGCGTTGTCCACCGCGAGCGCGGCCCGGCGCGCCAGCTCCTCCACCAGCTTCAGCTCCTCCGGCCCCAGCCTCCGCAAGGACTCGGCGGTGGCCACCGTGAGCGTGCCCAGCGTGCGCCCCCGGGCGTTGAGCGGCACCACCATCAGCGAGCGCAGGCCCAGCTCGCGGAGGATGCACAGGTGCTCCTCGCTGCGCGCGGCGGCCACCAGCATCGCGTCGGTGATGTCGGAGGTGAGCTCCGGCTGGCCCGTGCGCATCACGTGGTGGATGCCGCTCGTGGCCTCGGGGTCCTTCGGGTAGAGCTCGGCCAGCCGCTGGGCCAGCTCCACCTTGGCGGGGTCCATGTGGATGGAGGCCACCTGCCGCGACGGGGTGCTGTCTCCCGCCAGGTGCACCGCGCACCAGTCCGCCAGCCGCGGCACCAGCAGGCGCGCGGTGGCGGTCAGCGTGCCCTCCAGGTCGAGCGAGGCGGAGAGCAGCTCCCCGGCCTCGGCCAGCAGGCTCAGCCGCTCCTGGGTGCGCATCACCTCGGTGACATCCCGGAAGACGTTGATGGCGTACACCACCTGGCCCCGTGCGTCGCGCACCGGCGCCGCGGACGCCCGGCTCCAGTGCTCCTGGCCCGTGCGCTTGTCGCGGAAGCGCAGCACCCGCTCGGGGGCACTGCCGTGGGTGATGACCTGACGGCCGGGCAGCTGGCCGAGGCTCAACGGATGGCCCCCGGCATCCAGCACGTCGTAGCGCTCGAACACCCCGCCGCTGCCCGTGCGCAACAGCTCCTCCGGGGAGGCGGCGCCGAGGATGCGCGCGGCGGCGGGGTTGGCGAAGGAGAGCGAGAGGTCCTGCGCCTGCCCTCCGGGACGCTCCTCGGGCAGGAGAGGGGGCGAGGGGGGAAGGGCCGCCGTGCTCATCAGGAACTCCAGGTCGAAGAAGACAGTCTCCCGAGGGGGCTCGAAAGCTCCCAATGGAACGCCAGGACGTCCATCCACATGCCCGGCCACTGTTCACTGGTGGGAGCCGTGGACGAAGGGGTTCACGGTTCCGCCGCTATCTCCTAGGGTGAGGCGTCTCCCCCCCGACAGGTGCCGATGCCCCGAGGAAACCTGCCCGAAGACTACCGGCGACACGTGACGGCGGCCCTGGCCGCGCTCGATGTGCGCAACCTGGTGCTGAGCATCCACGACCCGAGCTTCCCGAGCGCTCCGGGCGAGGACACCGGCCGGGGCACGCCCTACTCGGAAGGGGGCATGGGCTTCCTCGAGTTCGCGCGGGAGCTGGGCTTCAACGGCATCCAGCTCGGCCCGCAGGGGCAGACGTCGGAGGACAACGCCTCGCCGTACGATGGGACGCTCTTCTCGCGCAACGTGTTGAACGTGGCGCTCGCGCCGCTCACGCACGAGGAGACGTGGGGCGGGCTGGTGCGGCCCGAGCGGTTGCAGTCCCTCGTCTCGGCGCGGCCGGGGGGGGACGCGCGGGTGACGCACCGCTACGCCTTCCGGGCCTGGTCCGAGGCGCTGGAGGCGGCCTGGGAGGCCTTCCGGCACAAGCGGCCGCGGGCGGCGCCCGGCAGTGCCGTCGCGTGGCTCTCCGAGCACTTCGACACCTTCCGGCGCCAGCACCACGCATGGCTGGAGCGGGACGTGCTCTACGACGTGCTCTGCCTGGAGCATGGCCGTCCCTACTGGAAGGAGTGGCCGAGCGAGTGGGACCGGCGGCTGTGGAGCCCGCGTCCCGGCGAGGAGGCCTCGTTCGCCAAGCGCCGGCAGCTGCTGCTGGCGAAGTACGCGGCGCGGGCGGAGGCCTATGCCTTCCAGCAGTTCCTCGTGCACTCGCAGCACGCGGCGCTCCGGGAGCGCACGGCGGCGTGGGGCCTGAAGCTGTATGGAGATCTGCAGATTGGTTTCTCGCCGCGGGATGCCTGGGCGTACCAGGGGCTCTTCGTGGGCTCGTACCTGATGGGGGCGCCGCCCAGCCGCACCAACCCCGAGGGCCAGCCGTGGAACTACCCGGTGTTGGACCCAGGGCAGTACCACGCGCCTCCCGACCCCAAGGGCCCGTACCCCGGTGTGCGGCAGCCCGGGCCGGTGTTGTGGTTCATGGGCTCGCGGGTGAACAAGATGCTCTCCGAGTATGACGGGCTGCGCATCGACCATCCGCATGGCCTCGTGTGTCCGTGGGTGTACCGGTCCGGGGAGCTGAACGCGCTGCACGCGGTGCAGAACGGGGCGCGGCTGTTCTCCTCGCCGGACCTGCCGGACCATCCGGAGCTGGCGCGCTGGGCCCTCGTGGCGCCAGGACAGCTGGACCGCTCGGTGCCGCGCTACGCGGATGGCTGGGTGCGCGAGCTGAGCCCGGAGCAGGTGAACCGCTACAGCGCGCTCTTCGACGCCATCATCGCCGCGGCGCACGCGCACGGGCGCAAGGTGTCGGACCTGCTGTGCGAGGTGTTGAGCACCATGCCCCATCCGTTGCAGCGGGTGCTGGAGCAGTATGGGCTGGGGCGCTTCCGCGTGACGCAGAAGGCGGACCTGAAGAATCCGCGGGACGTGTACCGCGGTGAGAACGCCGCGCCCCAGGATTGGATCATGGTGGGCAACCACGACACGAAGCCCATCTGGGCGCTGGCGGAGCGGTGGCGCCAGGAGGGCGAGGCGCGGGCCCAGGCGGACTACCTGGCGTGGCGGCTGCACCCGGAGGACGCGGGGCGCGAGGACTTCGCGCGGCGGCTGCTGGAGGAGCCGGGGATGCTGGTGCAGGCGAAGTTCGCGGACCTCTTCGCCAGCCGGGCGGAGAACGTGATGGTGTTCTTCGCGGACCTGTTGGGCATGAAGGAGACGTACAACGCGCCCGGCACGGTGAGCGAGGAGAACTGGAGCCTGCGCGTCCCCCGGGACTACCGGCGCGAGTACGGGGAGAAGCTCGCGGGCGATGCGGCGCTCAACCTGCCGAAGGCGCTGGCCCTGGCCCTGCGCGCGGGCGGCGAGGCGGCTCGTACCCGGCACGCGCCGCTCATCGCGGCCCTGGAGCGGCTGGCCATGCAGCTGAGCCAGCCGCCCGGGTAGACAGCGCCGAGGGGGCGGACTACCGGAGGCGGCCAGAGGCCTGGCTCTTCACTTGGTCCACCCTCCAGCCCGCGGGGATGCTGGCCTGGGCGGCCGAGGGCCGGGCGTCGAGAAAAACAGTACAGACCCGCCGTCAGCGCTCCGTCGCCGCCGCGGCTCCAAAGATGTGCGTTGTGTCAATCCCTCGTCAGACGCGCGTCTTCTCGGGCCCGCTCACCATGCGTGAGAGAAACCTACATCTCCGTTGAAAGCGGGAGAGATGTGACGAACCGGAATCGAGGTAGTGTGGGGACGGCAAAGGGCTACTCCTTCCCCGTACGGATTCCGTCCTCGCGCATCCCTCATGGCTCCCCTGATCTTCCGCCTCCTGGGCCCCCTCGTCATCGAGCAAAATGGTGGCGCGGTGGAAGTCAAACGCACCAAGGCCAGTGCGCTCGTCGCCTATCTGGCGAGCAACCCGCATCGGCATACGCGCAGCCACCTGGTGGGGCTGTTGTGGCCCGAGGTGGAGGAGGCGCGCGGGCTGGCGTCGCTGCGCAATACCCTCTGGGAGCTGCAACGGATTCTGGGCAACGGCTGGTTGCAGACGGATCGTACCGGAGTGCAGCTGTCCCCCGAGCCGGCGGTCTGGGTGGACGTGGCGCAATTCCAGCGCCTCCTCAAGGACGCGGGAGCCGGAGGCCGGGGGGCGGAGCCCCAGCTGGAGGTGCTCGCCCAGGCGGTGGAGCTCTACCGGGGCCGCATGCTGGCGGGGCTCACCCTGCCGGACTGCTCCGTCTTCGACGAGTGGTTGTCGCTGACCACGGAGCGCCACCACCTGATGGTGACGCAGGCGCTGGTGCGGCTGTCCACCACCCTCGTCGCGCGCGGGCAGTTGGAGGAGGCGCTGCCCCACGCCCAGCGCCTCGTCGCGTTGGACCCGACCAATGAGGAGGCGCACCGCTCGTTGATAAAACTGTACGCGTGGCTGGGCCGTTGGTCCGACGCGCTCCGGCAGCACCAGCTGTGCATGGAGGTGCTGCGGCAGGAGCTGGACGTGGCGCCGCAGGCGGAGACGAGCCGGCTGCTGGAGGCGCTCAAGGCGCGCGAGCTGGCGCCGCCCCCGGGCATGGAGGCCGCGGGCGCGAGCGTGGCCGTGAAGCAGGAGGTGGAGGCGCGGCCGTCCGTGGTGCTGCCCTCTCCGGCCACGCCGCTGTACGGGCGTGCCAGCGAGCTGGCGGCGCTGGTGAAACGCCTGGAGGATCCGGCGTGCCGGCTGCTCACGCTCACCGGGCCCGGCGGTATCGGGAAGACGCGGCTGGCGCTGGAGGCCGCCCACCAGCTGGCCGGGACGTGGCGCGATGGGGTGCGCTTCATCCCGCTGGCGGCGGTGGACGAGCCGAGGCGGCTGTCCAACGCGCTGCTGGAGGCGCTGGAGCTGTCCCCCTCCCAGGCCCCGCCGGAGGTGCAGCTGCGCGAGCACCTGCGCTCGCGGCGGATGCTGCTCATCCTCGACAGCATGGAGCACCTGTTGGAGGCCACGCCGCTGCTGGCGGAGCTGCTGGCGCACGCGCCGGGACTCGAGCTGCTCGTCACCTCGCGCGAGCGGCTCAACCTGCGCGGCGAGTGGCTGCAGCCGCTGGATGGCCTGCCCTTCCCCAGCCCGCAGGGCCCCGCGCGGCCAGGTGAGCGCGAGTCGCTGGAGCTCTTCGCGCTGCTGGCCGGGCGCGTGTCGGCGTCCTTCCAGCTCGGTCCGGACACCGAGGCGGCCGTGGCGCGCATCTGCCAGCTCGTCGAGGGCTCTCCGCTGGGCCTGGAGCTGGCGGCGGCCTGGGTGCCCTTCTTCTCCCCGGCGGAGCTCGTCTCCCGCCTGGAGCAGAGCCTGGACTTCCTGGCCGCGCCCCGGGACGCCCCCGAGCGCCACCAGAGCCTGCGCAACACCTTCCTCCACTCCTGGCGGCTGCTGTCCGCCGAGGAGCAGGGGGTATTGCGGCGGCTGTCCGTCTTCCGCGGAGGCATCGCGCTGGAGGCCGCCGCGGAGGTGGCCGGCGCGTCCCTGGCCACGCTCACCTCGCTGGTGCACAAGAGCCTGGTGCGGCGCGCGGCCTCGGGCCGGGTGGAGCTGCACGGCCTGCTGCGCCAGTACGCCGCGGAGCAGTTGCTGGCCGCGCCCGAGGAGCACCATCAGACGCATCAGCGCCATGCCCGGCACTTCCTCGGACTGCTGGAGCGGCTCCACCCCCTGCTGCTGGGCGGCATGGCCCGGCAGGCCGAGGCCATGGCCGCCTTCGGCACGGAGCAGGAGGACGTGCGAGCCGCGGCACGCTGGGCCTTCCAGAATGGCCAGTGGGAGCTGATGGACCGGGGCCTGGAGGCCTTCTGCCTGGCGCGGGAGCTGCGCGGGCAACCCCACCAGGCCTTCCTCGGGCTGGTGGAGCTGACGGGCTTCCTGCGGCCGGTGGTGGACGTGAAGGCGCCCGGGCCGCTGCGGCGGCTGCTGGGCCGGGTGCTGGTGTGGCAGGCCCGCTTCGCCCTGAATGGCGCGGACTGTCCGAACGGCATGGCGCTGGCCCGGGTGGAGGAGGGCCTGCTGCTGCTGGGCGCGGAAGGGGCCCGGGAGCTCGTCCCCGCGGGCCTGCTCACCGCGGGCCAGCTGGCGCTGCGGCAGGGCAACGTGCCCACCGCGCGCTGGTGCTTCCACGGCAGCCTCTCCCTGGCGCGGGCCAATGGGGACAAGCGCGCCGCCGCCCTGGCCCTGAGTGAGTTGTCCGGGGTGGCCTCCCTCCGGGGCCAGCCCGCGCAGGCCCAGCGCCTGCTGGCCCGGGGCCTGGCCACCTTCCGGGCGCTCGGCGACGAGCGCCACGTGGCCACCTGCCTGGGCCGGCTCGCCACCTTCCTGCACACGCGCGGCGAGCTGGCGCAGGCCGCCTCCACCCTGCGTCAGGGCCTGCGCCTGCTGGAGGCCGCCGGGCTGCGCCTGCAGGCCGCTCCGCTGCGCGCCCAGCTCGCCGAGGTGCTGTTGCCGCTGGGCGCCGTGCAGGAGGCCCGCCAGCTGCTCGAGGCGGACCTGCACCTGGGGCGCTCGCTGGGCCATCTGGAGACGGTGGCCCAGTCCCTCCACGGGCTGGGGCTCGTGGCCGTGCACCAGCAGCAGGGGGCCTCCGCCCGGGAGCTGCTGGAGGAGGCGCTCGCCCTGCGCGGGCAGCTGAGCGCCCGCCGCGCCTACGCCGAGTCCCTGCTGGCCCTGGGCCGGCTGGAGCTGTCCCAGGGGGACCTGCCCCGCGCCCGCGCCCGCCTGCGCGCCGCCCTCCAGGCCGCCACCGAGGTGGGCTCCCAGCCCCTCATCCTCGATGTGCTCGGTACGCTCGCCGGGCTGGCTCCCTCCAGCGGCGGGGAGCGGCTGCACCGCGCCGCCCGCGCCCTGCTCGTCCACCCGCTCACCTCCCATGCCACGCGGCAGCGCGCCGCGGCCCTCCTTCCTCCCCAGGAGCTGCCGCCCGTCGCCGACTTCTCCCGGCCCCCGCTGCCCCAGCTGGTGGCGGACGTGCTGGCGGCGGTGGGGATGGATTAATAAAAGAGCCCCATGCCCTTCAAACAGCTGGATGCGCTTCTGCAACAGGTGGTCGCCGCCCAGCGCGAGCAGGCCGAGCACCCGCGCATCGTCGTCGTGGACGATGATCCAGGCATGCGCCGCTCGCTGGAGACGTTGCTGCGCGGCCTCTACCAGGTGGTCCTCGCCAGCAGCGCCACCGAGGGCGTGGCCGCCGTGGATGGCGACACGTGCGCCGTGGTGCTCGACATCAAGATGAAGGGGTATGACGGCTTCTGGGCCAGCACGGAGATCCGCAAGAAGTACCCGGACGTGCCCATCATCTTCTACTCGGCCTGGCAGGACTTGAAGGACCCCTACGCCGTCATCAACGAGCACCACCCCTTCGGCTACCTGACGAAGGACGGGGACACGGCGCGGCTGCTGGACATGCTGGAGTCCGCGGTGCGCATGCACCGGATGACGCTCTACAACAAGAAGCTGGTGGACGGGCTGCTGCGCGCGCGCCGCGAGGAGGGGTGAGCGCGGGATGACGCTGCGCTGACGGTGGGGGTGTACTCCATGCGCTCTCGGGGACGTGAGTCGAGCCGGGGTGGGGCCTCACCCAGCCGCCGTGGGGGCGGATGCTGCTCCGTGGGGCATGGAAACGGAGAAGGTAGTGCCCCGCCCCGGCTCGGATTGGACGTCGATATGGCCGCCGTACAGGGACACCAGGCGCGCGACCATGGCCAGCCCCAGCCCGGTGCCCGAGTGGGCCTTGGTGCTGAAGAAGGGCTGGAAGAGGTGGGCGCGGTGCTCCGGGGCGATGCCCCCCCCCGAGTCCTCCACCCACAGCACGCACGTCTCCTGCTCCCAGCGCGCCTCCACCCGCAGGCGCCGCTCGCCGCCGCCGGGCTTGTCCCGCAGCGCGTCCAGCGCGTTGAGCACCAGGTTCTTCACGATGGAGTAGGCGTGCTCCTGCCGGCCCCACCACTGGCAGCCGTCGGGCACGCGCACCTCGAGGGCCACGTCCCCCAGGGCCTCGCGCGACTCGCCGAGCACCGCCTCCACCAGGGGCCCGAGCGCCACCGGCTCCTGGCCCGGCGTCTGCCGGCCGAGCTGCGCGAATTCCAATATCTGCCGGGTGATGGCCAGCCCCCGGCCGAGCGCCGAGTCCACGTCGTGCAGCACCGTGTCCAGCTCCTCCTGCCGGGTGTTCACCTCCTGGAGGCGCCGGGCCACGGAGGCGTGCACGTCCGGGGGCAGCACGTCGCGCACCTGGAGGTAGAGGGCCATGAGCTGCTCGCTGGTGTCCGCCGGGAGGCTGGTGCCCTGGGGCCCGCGGTAGGCCCGGCCGATGAGCATCTTGGCCCCGGTGAGGGCGTTGCGCATCTCGTGGGCGAAGCCGCCGGCCATGCGCTGCTCGAGGGCGGCCTTCTCCAGGGCGAGCACGCGCTCCTGGGCACGGGAGAGCTCGGCGGTGCGCTGGGAGACGAGCTCCTTGAGCTCGGCGTTGCGCCGCTGGAGGGCGCGCTGGCGCAGGCGGAAGCCGGACAGGCCGGCCAGGCCCAGCAGCAGCAGGCTCCCGGCGGGCACCCAGGGCGAGCGCCACCACGGCGGCCGCACCACGAAGGGCAGGGAGGCCACCGGCCCCCAGGCGCCGTGGCGCAGGCGCGAGCGCACCTGGAGCTCGTAGCTTCCCGGGACGAGGCCCGCGTGGCGCAGGCGCGAGCCGGTGAGGGGACGGAAGTCCTGCTCCAGGCCCACCAGCCGCGACTGGTGCTCCACCTCGTGCTGGCCGGAGAAGGTGAGGGCCGTCACCTCCAGCTCCAGGGGGCCGGCCTCGGCGGGCAGCACCAGCCCCGGGAGGGCGGGCTCCAGCGCATCCCCCGCGCCCAGGCGCGAGAGCAGCGTGGGAGGGGGCGCCGCGGGCTCCGTCTCCAGGTGTCCGAGGAACTGGCCCAGTCCCGTGCGGGTGCCCACCCAGACGGTGCCGTCCGGCTCGGCGAGGAAGGCGCGCGGGGCGCAGTCGTCCCCGGGCAGTCCGTCCGCCTGGGTGTGGCTGGCCTCGGGCGAGTCGGCCTCGCGCGGCAGCACGTCCACGCCCCGGTCTCCTCCCACCCAGAGCCGGCCCCGGGCGTCCTCGCCCAGCAGGTGCACGGCATTGCCGCGCAGCCCCGAGGCCCGGTCCAGGTGGCGCAGGCCCTGGAGGGAGGTGCCCTCGGGGCGGAAGCACGAGAGGCCCAGCGCGTCCTCGTAGGAGACACACAGCTCGCCGGAGTGGCGCGTGGCGAGCAGGCGCACCCACGTGGCGCGCAGCCCCTGGGCCGAGGTGAAGCGCCGCGCGCCGCCCGGCTCCAGGAGGAAGAGGCCGCGCACGGTGGCGGCCCACAGCCGGCCCTGGCCATCGCGCGCGAGGTCGTTCACCGGGGCGGGCTCCTCGTGGGGCAGCAGCTCCACGGGGGCGAAGCGCACGTCCCGGCCCGTGACGGTGCCGCGGAAGAGTCCCGCGCTGGTGCCCACCCACAGGGTGGAGGGCGGCTCCCAGGCGAGCGCCTGCACCACGGCGTCCCGTAGGCCCTGGGCTCGTCCCAGGCGCAGCACCTCGCCCGTGCCCGGCTCGTAGCGCCACACCTCGCGGTCCGCGGCCAGCCACAGCGCGTCCCCGGCGGCGGGGAGGATGCGGCGCACGGCGGTGTCACGCAGCGGGGCCTCCAGTTGCCAGCCCTCGGCGGTGGCGCGCGCGAGGCCGCGCGGGGTGCCCACCCACAGCCGTCCCTTCGTATCGCGCTCCAGGGCCCACGGTGTCTCCGAGGGCAGTCCCTGGCGCTGTCCATGCCGGTGCCACAGTCCCCGCCCCGCGAGCCGGAAGAGTCCCGCGCTCCCCGCCACCCACGGCGAGCCCTCGCGGTCCACGAAGACGTGGCTCCACCACCCCGGAGGCAGGCCCTCCACGCGGCGCACGTGCTCGCCCTCCTGGTGGAAGAGGCCCTGGTTGCCCGCCCACCAGAGCGCGCCCCGCGCGTCCAGCGCGGTGGAGACGCCCAGCAGCTCGTTGCCCACGGGAGGCCCCGGCTCGAAGGCGCGCGCGCCCGGCCGCAGCACCCAGGTGCCTCGCGAGCCCCACGTCCACACCCGGCCCTCTCCGTCCCGCGCCACGCCGGCGAGCTGCTCGCGGGGCAGCCCCTCGGTGGCGCCCCACGTCCGCCACTGGCCGTCCGTGCCGCGCTGGTGCAGGGCGCCCAGGGCGGCGACGTACAGCTCGCCCGAGGACTCCACCCACAGCGCGCGCGGCAGCTCGCCCGTCCACTCGGACACCGGCTCGCAGCACTCGGGCGCCTCGCGCAGCCGGAAGAGGCCGCGCGAGGTGAGCAGCCACGCCTGGCCCCGCCCATCCAGGGCGAAGTCCTGTCCCGGCCACCCCACGCGGGAGGGCAGCTCGAAGCGTTGCCAGTGTCCCCGCCGCCAGCGCGACAGCGTGTCCGCCGCCAGGCACCAGACGTCGCCCCCGGGGCCGGCCACCAGCTCGCGGATGCCGGAGAGGCACGCCTCCTCGGCGCCGGGGACGCGTTGGAAGTGGCGCCCGTCGAAGCGGTACAGCCCCTCGTGGGTGGCCACCCAGAGGTAGCCCTCGCTGTCCTGGGTGACGACGTCCACCCGTCCCGGCTCCGGCAGCTCCACGCCGACGAAGGGCAGCTCGCCCCGGGGGGAGGCCTCCCGGGCCCACGCGTCGGAGGCGGGCCACGCCCACCACAGCAGCAGCACCACCACCCGCCATTGCATGGCTTCACGCTACCACCTCCGGGTGCTCCGCGGGCCGGCCGCGGGCCGCCTGGGCGGCGTGGGTGAAGGCCCGGCGGTTGGAGACGTCGCCGGAACTTCAGGTGTCCCGAGAGGGGCGGTGGCTCAGTACTGCACGTCCACCACGAGGCGGGTGGGCTCGCGCAGCTCCATCACCCGGTACTTGTTGGGGTGCTTCATGCCGAGCACCCAGGTGACCTCGCCCTCGAAGTCACACGTCAGCTCCAGCTCCTGGATGATGGGCAGGCCGGGCTTGCGCTCGCGCTCGGCGACGGTGACCGTGGTGCCCTCGTGGGCCTGGGCGGGCTGGACGCGGACCTGGAGCCAGCCCTGGCCGGCGATCTCGGTGGGGTCTCCCGAGCCGCACTTGATGACGGGCTTGTCCACGTACTCGATGTGGTAGCCGGGCAGCTGGTCGCCGTCGAACTGGAGCACGAGCCGGTCGAAGCCCTCGTTGCGGGCGGTGCGCACCTCGCGCAGCGTGATGGGGGCGAAGCCGGAGCGCTTGACGTCCACGAGGCCGGCGGTCCACTCGCGGTTCTTCGGGTCCTCGGGCTGGGCGGCCTGCGAGCCCGGCGGGGTGGTGCCGGGCGGGGTCCCGGCGGAGGTCCCGGCATCGGTGTCCATCCCGGGGCCCGCGTCGGGGGGCTGCGCGGCGGGAGGAGTGGGCTTCGCGGGCGTGGAGGGCTCCGCGGCGGGAGGGGGCGGGGTGGGGGTGGCCTCCTCCTTCTTGCAGGCCGCGGTGGTGAGGCAGGCGGCGAGTCCCAGCGTCGGCATCCAGCGTCCAAGCACCTTCATCATCGTCTCCTGGCGGCCCACGGGTCGGGCCGGACGGCGCCCCATGTGGCACGAGCGGCGTCCGAGTGCCAGCACGATTGGTGATGGGGAAGGACGCGGGGTGCGTCAGTCCTCTTCCTCCTTGGGAATGAGCTGGCCGCGGATCTCCCCGGCCGGGTGTCCGGTGGTGTGGACGTTGATGTAGAAGAGCCCGTCCTTGAAGGCCTTCTGCTCGGCGTCGGAGAGGTCCTTGGTGCCGGTGTAGCTGCCGTTGCGCTGATCCGTGGTGGTGATGCTGAGGTCGAGCACGACGGGGCCATTGACCCCCTGGGCGGCCTGGTGGACGTGGGCCGCGCTCTCGGTGCCGGTGGCCACCTGCAGGTCGCTCTGCAGTCCGCTGAAGGTGCCGTTGATGGTGAGCTTGTCTCCCTCGAGCTTGGCGGTGGCGATTCCCATGGTGGTGGTGGGCACCGAGGTGGGAGGGACCTCGTTGGTGCCCGAGAGCTGGGTGGTGGCCACCCAGGAATTCGAACCGCAGCCGGCCAGCGCGAGCAGCCCGGCTCCCAGCACTCCCAGCACCGTCCAGCGCTTCGTGTCACGCGTGTGCATCCGTCTCTCCTGTCTGTCCGCCAGGGCTCGTGGGGGACCCGGGGTGGGTCTGGCGCCTGGCGGCCGTCCCCGTGTCTAGAGGACTTCCGCGTCACGATCGCGCCACGGGAAGAGGGAGTGCCCGGTATCGGGCAGTCCCTTGGCCTTGCAAGAAAGGCGTGGGTCCGGGAGTTGTCCCTTCAGGGGGCGTGGAAAATCCCACGGACCGCCTGGGAGGATGTCCCCCGCCGCGTATATCGTTCGGCCGGACGCGTTCCCCCCCTTTGGAGTGAAGCACCCATGGCTCTCGACCTCACTTCCCTGCTTGGCGCTCGACGGGACGACACCGTTGGTACGATGGTGCGTGGCCTGATCGGCAGCGAAATCCTCCGCATCGCGGGGGAGATCCGCGAACTGGTGGCGCAGGGGAAACAGGTGTGCAACCTCACCGTGGGGGACTTCAGCCCTCGCGAGTTCCCCATTCCCGCGCAGATGGGTGAGGCCATCGCCGCGGCGTTGAAGGCGGGCGAGACGAACTATCCGCCCTCGGACGGTGTGCTGACGTTGCGGCAGGCGGTGGTGCGCTTCTACGAGCGGGCGCTGGGCCTGAAGTATCCGCTGGAGAGCGTGTTGATCGCCGGAGGCGCGCGGCCGGTCATCTACGCCATCTTCCGGGCGGTGGTGGACGCGGGCGAGACGGTCATCTACCCGGTGCCCTCGTGGAACAACAACCACTACTCGTACATGGTGGGGGCCAGGGCCGTGGAGGTGGTGACGAGCCCCGAGCACGGCTTCATGCCCACGGTGGAGCAACTCGCGCCGCACCTGTCCGAGGCGCGGCTGCTATGCCTGTGCAGCCCGCTCAACCCCACGGGGACGATGATTTCTCCCGAGGCGCTGAAGGACATCGGCCAGCGGGTGGTGGAGGAGAACCGCAAGCGCGAGGCGCAGGGGCGCAAGCCGCTCATCGTGATGTACGACCAGATTTACTGGACGCTGACGTTCGGGCAGGCGAAGCACGTGACGCCGCTGGAGCTGGTGCCGGAGCTGGCGCCGTACACGGTGTTCGTGGATGGCATCTCGAAGGCGTTCGCGGCGACGGGCGTGCGCGTGGGGTGGGCGGTGGGGCCGCCGTCGATCATCTCGCGGATGAAGGACGTGCTGGGGCACGTGGGGGCGTGGGCGCCCAAGGCCGAGCAGGTGGCGGTGGCGCGGTTCCTGGATGACGTGCCGGCGGTGGCGAGCTACCTGGAGACGATGAAGCGGCGGGTGGACGAGCGGCTGGTGGCGCTGCACCAGGGCTTCTCGGCGATGAAGGCGGCGGGGCTGCCGGTGCGCTCCATCGCGCCGCAGGGGGCCATCTACCTGTCGGCGCAGTTCGAGCTGATCGACAAGGCGGGGCTGAAGACGAACGACGACATCCGCAAGCTGCTGTTGGACAAGGCGGGCTTCGCGCTGGTGCCCTTCCAGGCCTTCGGGTTGAAGGCGGACACGGGGTGGTTCCGCCTGTCGGTGGGCGCCGTGTCGATGGAGGAGATCAAATCGGCACTGCCGAGGGTGGAGGCGGTGCTGCGCGAGGTGGTGGGCAGGTAGCGGTCCAGGCCCTCCCTCATGCCCTCCCTCTCCCCTCGGGAGAGGAGCCCCCCGTCGTTCAAAGGGGGGGCAAGCCCCCCGGGGTGAGGGTGCCGGGCATCCGTCCGGGTGCCCTGTGCTGGCGTGTCCCGGGCACCTCGGGAATAGTGCCGGCGTGCCGAGGTTCATGGCGGCACGCTCGGAGGGTAGCCGAGCCCTCCCCGAGCACTTCCGACACGGCACCAGCACCCATGCTCAAGAGATTCGTGAACGTGAAGGACGAGGAGGTGGGCTCGGTCCTGCTGTCCTTCGTGTACTTCTTCACGCTGATGTGTGGCTACGCCATCCTGAAGCCGCTGCGGGACGAGATGGCGACGGCGGGGGGCGTGAAGAACGTGGCGTGGGTCTTCACGGCCACGTTCGGGGTGATGCTGGTGGCGGTGCCGGCGTTCTCGGCGCTGGTGGCGCGCTGGCCGAGGCAGCGGGTCATCCCGCTCGTCTACCGCTTCTTCCTGCTCAACCTGCTGGGCTTCTTCGTGGTGCTGAAGCTGGGCGCGGTGGAGCGGGCGCTGGTGGCGCGCGTCTTCTTCGTCTGGGTGAGCGTCTACAACCTCTTCGTCGTCTCCATCTTCTGGAGCTTCATGGCGGACCTGTTCGAGAGCGAGCAGGGCCGGCGGCTCTTCGGCTTCATTGCCTCGGGGGGGACGGTGGGGATGTTGGTGGGGCCGTTCCTCGTCAACCTCCTGGCCGAGTCGCTGGGGGCCGTCAACCTGATGCTCCTCACCGCGGTGCTGCTGGAGGTGAGCGCCCAGAGCGTGCGGCGGTTGTCGCACCGGTCCGTCGTCGTGCGGCCCCGGGAGACCGCGGCCGAGGCGCCCGTGGGTGGTGGCATCTTCGACGGCTTGCGGCTGCTGTTCTCCTCGCCCCTGCTGCTGGGGTTGGGGTTGCAGATCCTCCTGTATGCCGCGACGTCCACGTTCCTCTACAACCAGCAGGCCCACATCGTGGCCTCGGTGGCCTCGGGCGCCGACGCGCGCACCGCGGCCTTCGCCAACATCGACTTCTGGGTGCAGGCGCTCACGCTCGTACTGCAGATGGTGGTGGCGGGGCGCCTCATGTCGCGCTTCGGCCTGGGGCTGGTGCTGGCGGTGGCGCCGCTGGTCACCGCCATCGGCTCGCTCTGGCTGGCGCTGGTGCCCTCCATGCTGGTGCTCATCGCCTTCAAGTCGCTGCGCGGCGCCACGCACTACTCCCTCGAGCGGCCCGCGCGCGAGGTGCTCTTCACCAGCGTGGACCGTGAGGCGAAGTACAAGTCCAAGGGCTTCATCGACACGGTGGTGTACCGCGGCAGCGACTCGGTGAGCTCCTGGCTGTACACGGGCCTGGACAAGCTGGGGATGAGCACCTCGGCGCTGTCCCTGGCCACGATTCCGCTGGCGGGCCTGTGGCTCGCGGTGTCCCTGTGGCTCGCCCGGCTCGCCCGGCAACCGCGGGACTCCGCTCCCGCCGCGACGCCCGCGCTGGCCTCCCCCGTGGACGCGGCCCGCTGACTCCGTTTCATTCGAAGAGGGGGTCACGCATGAAGTTGTCTCGCAGAGGGGTATTGCAGGGCGCCGCCGCGCTCGGGTCGCTCTGGGCCGTGGGGTGTGCTTCCACGAAGAAGGAGGGGAGTGAGGCGGCGAGGGCGTCCGCGCCGAAGGGCGGGAGCAAGCGCATCCTCATCCTCGGTGGCACGGGCTTCCTCGGGCCCCAGCTGGTGGAGGCGGCGCGCGCGCGGGGCCACACCGTCACGCTCTTCAACCGCGGCAAGACGCGGCCCCACCTCTTCCCGGACGTGGAGAAGCTGCATGGGGACCGGGATCCCCAGAACGGCGAGGGCCTGAAGGCGCTCGAGGGCCGCACCTGGGACGCCGTCGTGGACACCTCCGGGTACGTGCCGCGCGTGGTGCGCGCCTCGGCGGAGCTGCTGGCGCCCCACGTGGGCCACTACGTCTTCATCTCCACCATCTCCGTGTACAAGGAGCTGCCGCGGCCGGGCATGGACGAGGACTCGCCGCTGGCCACCGTGGACGACCCCGCCAACGAGAACGTCCGTGAGAACTACGGTGCCCTCAAGGCGCTCTGCGAGAAGGCGGTCGAGGCGGCCTTTCCCGGGCGCACCACCAACATCCGCCCGGGCCTCATCGTGGGCCCGGATGACCCCACGCAGCGTTTCACCTACTGGCCGGTGCGCGTGGCCCAGGGGGGCGAGGTGCTCGCTCCCGGCAGCGGCTCGGATTCGGCGCAGTTCATCGACGTGCGCGACCTGGCCGAGTGGACGATCCTCACCCTCGAGAACCGGGAGCTGGGCACCTTCAACGCCACGGGCCCGGCGAAGCCGCTCACCATGAAGGGGCTGCTGGAGGCCTGTAAACAGGCCAGCGGCGGCGACGCCACCTTCACCTGGGTGGACGCCGCCTTCCTGGAGAAGCACGGCGTGCGGGCGTGGATGGACATGCCGGTGTGGGTGACGCCCGGAGGGGAGATGGCGGGCATGAGCGCCGTCAGCAACGCCCGGGCGGTGGCGCGCGGCCTGAAGTTCCGCCCGGCGGTGGACACGGCACGCGACACGCTCACCTGGTTCAACGGGCTGCCCCCGGAGCGGCAGGCGGAGCTGCGGAAGCGGGCCGGCCTCCCTCCCAAGCGTGAGCGCGAGGTGCTCGCCGCCTGGCACCAGCAGCAGTCCGGCGTCGGCGCGGCCCACGCGCCCTGAGGGCGGGGAGCGGACAAAAAACAGGGGATGCCCGGGTTGAACCGGGGCATCCCCCATCACTCCGGCCTCGACTGCTCTGCCCTCCCCCTCCGCCGGGGCAGGAGTCGCCGGGCCGTCCACCTCGGAGCCGCGAGGTGCTACCAGCTGTAGATGCCACCCACATCCACGCCCAGGTCGAGCTCGTGGGCGTAGGCGGGCTCGAAGTGCTGCTCTCTGCTGAGCACGATGGGGGCCACCGCCAGCCGGGGTGAGAGTGGCCGGACCGCCGCGAGGCACGTCACCCCCGTGACCACCTCGCGCAACCCGTCCGTCACCCCTGCCTCTGCCAGCACCACCAACTGGGCGCGCTTCGCCCCCGCGAAGGACGCCAGCCGGGGTACCGTCAGCCGGTTGCCCCCATCGCGCTCGGACTGTCCGGCCATCGGAGATAGCCGGACCAGAGTCTTCATCACCGGCGCGTTCTGCTCCCCCCCCACGTGCAGCACCACCCCCGCCTTGCCGTTGCCCCGCCGCATTCCGTGGACCTGATGACGCGTCGCCTTCATGCTGTTCTCCAGCTCGCGCTGCATGGGCTCCCCTCCGTGTGGCACGCCCGTGAGCGAGATCGGTGACAGGCGGGGATAATGGCCAAGGTGCGCCCGGGAGTTTTCTTCGCGGACGCCAACCGGTTGCGTCAGGGCGCCAACCCGGGGCGGAAGCGCCTCGTGGGCGGGCCGGAGGGCGATCAATCTCACCCTGCGTGTCTGCCTGCCTGCTCTCCGAGCGAAGGGGCGGAGTGCTGAACGGCCTTGCAGGTGGGTGGGGGCGGCGGGGTATGGAACGATGTAGGCCGCGATGAGGATGGAATGAACATGGGTGACGGAGGAGGACGGGGCGTGCTGGCCGTGGTGGCGGAGAAGCCGGCCATGGCGCGCGACATCGCTCGGGCGCTGGGCGCTCGCGAGCAGGGCGACGGGTTTCTGCGCGGCAATGGCTACGTGGTGACGTGGGCCATTGGCCACCTGGTGGGGCTGGCGCAGCCGGACGAGATGCGGCCCGAGTGGAAGCGCTGGCAGCGCGAGCTGCTGCCGATGCTGCCGGGCGACTGGCCGCTGGTGGTGCAGGACAAGACGGCGAGCCAGTTCAAGGTGGTGAAGCGGGTGATGAACGCGCCCGAGGTGGACGCCGTGGTGTGCGCCACGGACGCCGGGCGCGAGGGCGAGCTCATCTTCCGCTACATCTACGAGGCGGCGGGGTGCCGCAAGCCGGTGAAGCGGCTGTGGGTGTCGTCGCTGACGGAGGGGGCCATCCGGGATGGCTTCCGCGCGTTGAAGCCGGGGCGCGAGTACGAGCCGTTGGCGGACGCGGCGAAGGGGCGGAGCCGGGCGGACTGGCTGGTGGGGATGAACCTGACGCGCCTGTACACGCTGGCGTGCGGCGGGGACATGCTCTCGGTGGGGCGGGTGCAGACGCCCACGTTGGCGATGGTGGTGGAGCGCGAGCTGGCCATCCGCGACTTCGTGCCCAAGGACTACCTGGAGATTGTGGCCACCTTCGGGCCTGCGGGCGCGGAGGGGCCGCGGGGGAGCTATCAGGGCACGTGGTTCCGTCCCGCGGAGCCGGGGAAGGAGAAGGAGTGGGACGCGCGTGAAGCCCGGCGCCTGTCCGCGGACGGCGAGGAGGCGGGGCGCATCGTCGAGCGGGTGAAGACGGGCCGCGCGGCGGTGGAGTCCGTCACCGCCGAGACGAAGCGGATGGCGGCGCCGTTGCTCTACGATTTGACGGAGCTGCAGCGTCACGCGAACCGGCTGTATGGCTACAGCGCCCAGCGGACGTTGGAGCTGGCGCAGGCGCTGTACGAGAAACACAAGCTGTTGAGCTATCCGCGTACGTCGAGCCGGCACCTGACCAGGCAGATCGCCGACACGTTGCCGGAGGTGGTGCGCGCGATTCGCGGGCCGTGGGAGGCGCTGCTGGCGCCGGAGACGGGAGTGCGCCCGTTGGGACGGCGCTTCGTGGACGACGCGAAGGTCGCGGACCACCACGCCATCATCCCCACGACGACGTCGCCGGAGAGCGCGAGGCTGACGCGGGAAGAGCGGAACATCTACGAGCTGGTGTGCCGGCGGCTGCTGGCGGCGTGGCACGAGGACTTCGTCTGGTCGGTGACGACGGTCATCACGGCGGTGACGTCGGCGCCGGAGGTGGACCGGTTCCACAGCGCGGGCACGATGGTGGTGCGCGAGGGCTGGAAGGTGCTGGACGTGGGGGGAGGGCAGAAGGCGCCGAAGCCGAGGGAGGCGGGGAAGAAGGGGAGCGAGGCGGAGGCGGAGGAGCCGGAGGACGAGCAGGAGTTGCCGCCGGGGCTGGCGAAGGGGCAGGCGAGGGTGGTGCGGGACGTGAAGCCGGTGACGAAGCGGACGAGGCCGCCGCCGCGGCTGACGGACGCGAGCCTGCTGACGGCGATGGAGACGGCGGGGCGGACGCTGGACGACAAGGAGCTGGCGGACGCGATGAGGGAGTCGGGGCTGGGGACACCGGCCACGCGGGCGGCGATCATCGAGACGTTGCTGGATCGCGGCTATCTGGTGAGGAAGGGGAAGTCGTTCGAGGCGACGGAGAAGGGAATCGGGCTGATCCGGGTGGTGCATCCGGACGTGAAGAGTCCGGCGATGACGGGGCAGTGGGAGGCGTGGCTGCATCGCATCGAGCAGGGCAGCGGGGACCTGGAGTCGTTCCTGAAGGGAATCGAGGCGTACGTCATCGAGGTGGTGGGCAATGTCCCGCCGAACCTCCCCATGCCGATGGTGGCGGCGACAACCCCCAGGACACCCACCCCCCCAAGAGGGCCAACAACCCCAAGAGGGCCAACAACCCCTCTCCCTTCGGGAGAGGGACGGGGTGAGGGTATCTCGGCTCCCAGGTTGAGCCCGCGTGAATCCCCTCTCCCTCTGGGAGAGGGTCAGGGTGAGGGTCAACCCCGTCCCCATCGCAACCAGGTCGCCACCGAGCCCCAGTCCCCACCGAGGAACACCGCGCGCCCGGCCCTGACGCGCATGTCCCCCGGACCCACTGGTCGTCCCGAGCGCACCCAGCGCCAGCCCACGAGGCCCTCCGAGCTGCGTGGCCTGCTCAAGCAGGTCTTCGGCTTCGAGGACTTCCGGCCGTACCAGGAGGCGGTGTGCCGTGCGGCGACGGAGGGCAAGGACCTGTTGCTGGTGATGCCGACGGGAGCGGGCAAGTCGCTCTGTTACCAGCTCCCGGGCCTGGCGCGAGCGGGGACGACGCTGGTCATCAGCCCGCTCATCGCACTGATGGAGGACCAGGTGGCGAGGCTCCAGTCGCTCGGCCTGGCGGCGGATCGCATCCACTCGGGGCGAGACAGAGCCACCTCGCGCCAGGTGTGCGCGGATTACCTCGAGGGGCTGCTGGATTTCCTCTTCATCGCGCCGGAGCGGCTCGGAGTGCCGGGCTTCGTGGAGCTGCTGGCCCGGCGCACGCCGGCACTCGTCGCGGTGGACGAAGCGCACTGCATCTCGCAGTGGGGTCACGACTTCCGTCCGGACTACCGCCTGTTGGGCGCGCGGCTGCCGATGCTGCGTCCCTCGCCCGTCATCGCGCTGACAGCCACGGCGACACCGGACGTCCAGCGCGACATCGTGCAGCAGCTCGGGCTCGAGGGAGCGGGAAACGCCCCCGCGCGCACCTTCATCCACGGCTTCCGGCGCACGAACATCGCCATCGAGGTGCGCGAGCTCAACCCGAGCCAGCGCTCCGACGCCATCCGTGAGCTGCTGGCGGACCCCTCGCACCGGCCGGCGATCGTCTACGCGTCCACGCGCAAGCACGCGGAGCGGTACTCGGAGGAGCTCGGAGCGGACTTCCGCACGGGCATGTACCACGCGGGCATGAGCGCGTCGGATCGGGACGAGGTGCAGACGGCGTTCCTCGGGGGCCGGCTGGAGGTCATCGTGGCGACGACGGCCTTTGGCATGGGCATCGACAAGGCGGACGTGCGCACGGTGGTGCACGCGGCGCTGCCAGCGAGCCTGGAGGGCTACTACCAGGAGCTGGGCCGCGCGGGCCGGGATGGGAAACCCTCGCGCGCGGTGCTGCTGCACTCCTTCATCGACCGGCGCACGCACGAGTTCTTCCACGAGCGAGACTACCCGGAGCCCTCGGTGCTCGAGCGCATCTACCGGGCGTCGCGCGAGGAGGCGGAGCCGAAGGAGTCGCTGGCGGCGCGGGCGCGCGTGGCGGTGGACACCTTCGACAAGGCGCTCGAGCAGCTCTGGATTCACGGCGGCGTGGAGATCAGCCCGGACGAGTCGGTGCGCCGGGGCAAGCCGGGCTGGGCGGCCTCGTACGCGGCGCAGCGCGAGCACAAGCACTCCCAGCTGGAGCACATGGCGCGCTATGCCGAGTCGCACGGGTGCCGGATGAAGCACCTGGTGGACCACTTCGGCGACCTGCAGGACACGGGCGCCGAGTGCGGCCTGTGTGACGTCTGCGCGCCCGACTCCTGCGCGACCCTGCGCTTCGGCGAGCCCACCGCCAGCGAGCTGCACGCGCTCGGGCGCATCCTCGAGGCGCTCCACGAGCGCGACGCGCAGGCCACCGGCCGGCTCCACCGCGAGCTGTTCGGCGAGGCGCTGCCCCGGCGCGACTTCGAGCGGCTCCTCGGGGGGCTGGTGCGTGCCGGGCTGGTGCGCCTGTCCGAGGACACCTTCGAGAAGGACGGCCAGAGCATCACCTTCCAGCGCGTGTCGCTCACGCCCGAGGGCCGGCGCACGCGCGAGCCCGCTCCCGGCCAGGTGCAGCTGCCCCGGCCGCCGGACGAGGCCCCCGCGCGCAAGCGCCGGGGCTCGCGGGCCAAGGGCACCCGGGCGGAAGGCGGCCGCAAGAAGGCCTCGCGCCGCAAGGAGTCCGCCTCCGGAGGCAGGAAGAAGCGCCAGGCCCTGGCGCGGGCCGAGCCCGCCTACTACGCGTACGAGGCGCAGGACGAGGCACGCCCCTCTCCGGCCCCTCGTGGCCGGGAGGCGCTGACGCGGGCCCTGGAGCGCTCGCGGCGCAGCGGGGAGACGTTGGGCGTGGGTACGCCCTCGCCCCAACTCGTGGAGGCCCTGAAGGCATGGCGGCTCGCCGAGGCCCGCCGCCGGCGCGTCCCCGCCTTCCGCATCCTCACCGACAAGGTGCTCGGGGCCATCGCCACCGCGCGTCCTCGGGACGGCCTGGCGCTGCAGCGCATCCACGGCGTCGGCCCCAAGCTGGCCGAGCGCTACGGCGAGGCCATCCTCGGCCTCGTCGGCCGCATGTCGTCCTGAATCGCCCTCCGCCAGGGGGGGATTCGGTTTTCCGCCGACAGAACAGTTTTCCAGACGGGAGTGCCTTCACCTGCCGTCGGGAGGCTCCGCGCCGAGGGCATGTCTTGGCTCGTTTCCTTGCGCCGTTTGCCAAACAATAATGAGCGCTTCGGGAATCCAAGTGGGCCGATGAGAGGGGCGGCAGGAACGGACGGAGGCCACATGAAGAACGCGGTGGAGAAGCGGCTGGGCTGGCTGCACAACCAGTGGGTGGAATTCGCGCAGGCGCCTGAGGCGCGGTTGTTGCGCTGGTTGGTGGAGCCGAGCGAGGCGCGCATGGTGGAGGCGTGGCTGAAGAAGGAGGGCGATGAGCGTACGGGGGAATGTCCTGATCTCTTCCTGCGCTTCGACATCCCTTTCGTGCAGCCGGAAGCGTATGGGCTCGAGCTGCGCGAGATGCTGGTCGCGATGGTGGCGGAGAGCCAGGAGGAAGTAGACCTGGGGCGGGTGGCACCCGGGCAGTCGGGGGCGGAGGTCTTCTTCAGCGCCTGTGAGGCGCTGCAACGCCATTACGCGTCCGTGTGCGAGGTGCTGGCGGTGGTGCTGGTTCCGGGCCAGGTGTCGGAGGTGAAGGCGTGGCGGCAATGGCTGCAGAAGGCGCTGGCGTCCCCGCACTCGCCGAAGGTGCGGGTGGTGGTGCTGGATGACGTGCGGGTGAGGGTGTTGGAGCCGCTGGCGCAGGCGGAGCCGACGCGGATCAAGACGATGGTGGCGGACCTGGACATGCCAGGGGCCATGGAGGAGGTAGCGCGTGGAGCGGCGGGTATGGATCCGGCGGGCGGGCGCTACCGGGAGTTGCTGGTGCGGCTGGGCGCTGCGGCGGGACGCGGCGAGCTCCATCAGGTGACGCGGCTGGGGGAGGAAGCGGTGGCGTTGGCGGCCGGACAGGGCTGGTCGGCGCTGGTGGTGGCGGCGCGTTGGGCCATGGGAGCGGCACTCCTGGTGGCCAGCAAGCCCACGGAGGCGTTGGAGCATTACCGCAAGGCGGAGGCAGTCGCGATGGAGGCCGAGACCAGGGGCGAGGCCCAGGGAGCCGAGTTGCGGCTGAAATCCCGCATGGCGATGGGGGCTGTGCTGGTCACGAGGCAGGAGTGGGCGGAGGCGGCCGTGCTCTATGAGGAAACGGCGCCCCTGGCGCGAAAGCTGGCGGATGCGCGCCTGGAGCTGGAGTGCTGGCGCATGGCGAGCTTTTGCCGGGAGTCCATCCAGGAAATGGACAAGGCCTGGGAGAGCAGTGAACAGGCCTGGAGCCTAGGGCTGGCGCTCGAGCCCGAGGCACGCGCCTCCTCGACGTTGCCCTATGTGGCGGAGGCCCGGGTGCGGCTGGGCCGGGCGCGCCAGGGGGAGGCCGCCGCGCGGCGGCTGGAGTCCGAGGCCGAGTCGCTCCTGGGCAACGATTGGCGGCCGGATGTCCAGGCCGCGGGAGGTCAGGCGGCATGATGCCCGCGGTCAAGCACCTGGATCCGGTGTTGGGAATCGACATCCATTTCATCATCACCCCCCCGGGGGCGGTGGTGCCCATTCCCCACCCGCATATCGGCATTGTCTTCGATCCGTTCGACTACATCCCCATCATCGGCGCCACGGTGTTGGTCAACGGCTTGCCGCGGGCGCAAGCGGGCACGGGCGGGGTGACACTGCCTCCCCACTTCCCCATTGGAGGCGCCTTCGCCAAGCCGCCCGGCAACGAGAACGAGACCTTCATGGGCAGCTCCACCGTCATGGTGGACGACGAGCCCTTCACCTACATGACGCTGCCGGTGCTGAGCTGTCAGGACATCGGCATGCCGTCGCCGCCGCGCAAGAAGGGGCCTGGGGCCAAGACGCTGCTGCTTCCCACCTCGATTGCCCTGTCCATTCCAGCGGGACCCCCGGTGGTGGTCGGCGGGCCTCCGACGATTTCCTTGTCAGGGCTGATGATGAAGCTGGCCCTGGGCGCATTGCTGAAGGGCTTGAAGAAGCTGCGCGGCCTGCAGAAGGCCAGCCGGAAGATGAGTGACGTGTCCGACCGCATCCACAAGGCGGCGAACAAGGTCATGGACAAGGTGGGGCTGGGCGAACGGGCGCGTGATCGGATCCACAAGGCCATCTGCACGCTGACAGGACACCCGGTGGACGTGGTGACGGGGCGGGCGGTGACGGAGGCGGTGGATTGGGAGTTGCCGGGGCCCGTTCCGCTCAAGTTCGAGCGTCACTACTCCTCGAGCCTTTGCGGACGCGATTCGGCGGTGGGCCATGGCTGGAGCCACTCGCTGGACCTGGCGGTGTGGGAGGAGCAGGGGAAGGTGGTGTTCCGGGCGGAGGATGGGCGGGAGATCGAGTTCGATGTGAGCCAGTTCCCCCGGCAGCGGGCGCCCCTGGGCGAGGCGGTGTATGAGCCGATGGACCGGCTGACCCTGCGGCGCATGGGGGAACTGCAATGGAGCGTGGAGCAGGCGAACGGGCTGGTGCACGAGCTGCGCTTCGTCGGGGGCGAGGACCCGGGGCTGTGCCGGGTGACGCGCACGCGCAACCGGGCCGGGCACGCCATTCATTACGAGTATGACGGGCACGGGCGGTTGGAGTGGGTGGTGGACAGCGCCCGGCGGCGGCTGCGTTTCGAGCATGATGTCCGGGGGCGGCTGGTGAGGACCTGGCTGCCACACCCCACGCAGCCGGGCCTGGTGCCCTACAACCGCTATGGGTACTCGGAGGCGGGTGACCTCGTGGAGGCCTACGATGCGCTGGGGCACGCCGCCCGTTATGAATACAGCGGCCACCTGCTGGTGCGCGAGACCGACCGCACGGGCCTGAGCTTCTATTTCGAGTACGACGGCCAGGGCGCCGAGGCCTGGTGCGTGCACACCTGGGGCGACGGCGGCATCTTCGACCACCGGCTCTTCTACAACAAGGAGAGGGGGGTCACCGAGGTCACCAACTCCCTGGGCCACACCACCACGTACTACTCCGATGGGCGCGGGGTGGTGGTGAAGGAGGCGGACCCGCTGGGCAATTGCTGGCAACGCGAGTTCGATGATGCCCTGCGCCTGGTGAAGGAGGTGGACCCGCTCGGCAAGGCCACCGTGTATGAGTATGACGAGCGCGGCAACCTCACCAGCATGGCCAAGCCGGATGGCTCGAAGCTTTCCGCCAAATACAACGAGCTGGGTCTCCCCGCGGAGCTCCACGATGCCTGCGGCAATGTCTGGCACACCCGCTATGACGGGCGGGGTCTGCCCATCGAGCGCACGGACCCGCTCGGTGGCAAGACCCGGTACGAGTACCGTGAAGGTTTGTTGTCCGCGCTCATCTTCTCCGCCAGGCTGCGCGTCGACGTCGTACGCGATTCCCAGTGGCTCATCTCCCAGGCCAGGGTCGCAGGCCGCGTCCTCTTTTCTTGCACCAACGACCGGTTGGGCCGCCCCAGCCAGATGGTGGACCGCGAGCAGCGCACCTGGCTGCTGAAGCGTGATGCGGCGGGGCGGCTGTATCAGGCCGAAGTGCCCGGTACCTCGAACATCACGCGTTTCTCCTACGATGAGGAAGGGCAACTCCTGGAGCTGCGGGAGAACGGGCGCCTGTCACGCTTCGCCTACTCCGGTTTCCGAAAGCTCGCGAGCCAGGAGGATTCCGGGGAGACGATCCGCTTCCACCATGACACGGAGGGGCGGCTCCTCCAGGTCATCGCGCCCACCGGCCAGGTCCATTCCCTGCTGAGGGACGCGTGTGGCCGTGTCGTGGAGGAGCGGGGCTTTGATGGCCGGAGCCGTCGCTTCACCAGGGATGCGATTGGCCGGACGGTCCGCGTGGAGCTGCCTGGTGGCGGTTGCCGCGAGCTCGTGAGGGATGCGGCGGGCCGTGTGTTGAGCATCCAGTACCCGGATCGCAGCGTCGACGAGTTCGCCTACCGCGCGGATGGTGTGCTCATCGAGGCACGTAATGCCACAGTGAGTGTGCGGCGCGAATTCGATCCTCTGAGACGCCTGCTCAAGGAGTGGCAGGGAGATGATTGGGTGGCCTCCGAGTATGACGAGCTCGGCCACCGGACATCCGTGAGTTCCTCATTGGGCGTGAGGCAGGAGTGGGTGCGCGATCCTTTCGGGCACGTCCATGCCGTCCAGGCCCAGGGAGAGTTCGGGAGCTGGCAGACTCGTTTCCGGCGCGATGTGGCCGGGCGTGAGGTGGAGCGCAGACTGCCCGGAGGCGTGGTGTCCAGCTGGGAGCGTGATGCGTTTGGGCTCCCCTTGCGTCAGCGCATCCACGTAGGAGAGCAGGAGGTCTCCCAGGTGGGCTACCGCTGGCAGGGCCAGCAGCTGGTCGGCCTGGTGGATGCGCTCGAGGGGCTGACGTCCTTCCAGTACGACGCGCGCTCGCGGCTGGTGGCCGCAAGACGGCCGGATGGCACCCTCCAGCACCGCGCCGCTCCGCCACTGGACGCGCTGTTGCGGACCCTGGCGCGACCGGGTCCAACGCCCTCCCCGGGTGATGAGCCGCTCCCGGGTGATGGCCCCCGGTTCCAGTATGATGACCTGGGCAATCTCGTGGAGAGACGCGACGCGGATGGCTCGCGCTGGCGCTACGAGTACGATGCCGCGGGGCTGCTCAGGGAGGTCGTCCGGCCGGATGGCGCCGTCGTGAGCTTTGCCTACGACGCGCTGGGCCGGCGAGTGCTGAAGAGTGGAACCCGGGGCGAGGTGCGTTGGCTCTGGGATGGTGACAACCCTGTCCATGAGCTCGGACGGCAGGAGCCGATGACCACCTGGCTTTTCGAGCCCGGGCGCCCGGCTCCTCTCGCCAAGCTCCAGGGAGACAAGCGCTACGGCATCCTCACCGATCATCTGGGCACTCCCTCGGCCCTCTACGACGAGGGGGGCCACCTGGCCTGGAAGGGACGGCTCGACATCAATGGCGCGCTGCGGGCCGAGGTGGCTCAGACCCGCTGCCCCTGGCGCTGGCCCGGCCAGTACGAGGACGAGGAGACGGGGCTCCATTACAACCGCTTCCGTTACTATGACCCCTCGACCGGGCAATACATCAGCCAGGATCCCATTGGCCTGCTCGGGGGTCTGGACCCGTACGCCTACACGGATGACCCTCTCACCTGCATCGACCCCTTCGGTCTGGATGACGGGCACCACACCGTTCCCCGCAGGCTGATGGAGATAATGGAGGATAAGGGCCTGCTGACCGAAGATGTGCGCAATGCGTTGGATCCTACTCGACGTACGGGGACCGTCATGCTCGATCGCACAACCCACAGCAATGTCCATGGGGCGCTGTCCGGCTTCCTCAAGGAGCGCTACCCCGGGCTGGAAATGCGCAATGGCTACCAGCATGGCTCTGACTGGAATGAGTACCTCAACCGCATCGAAAACGAGGGCAAGCTCAGTCGCAGTACCATCCTGGGAGACCTGGAGGACTTCTATCACAGACACCTGGAAACGAAGGGATTGGTGGACGCGAAGAAGCTTGATGAATTCAAGAAGGGGTTCGATCACGATGCGGCGAAGATCAAAGCGTGCTCATGAGCAGGTGGTCGTGAAGGCACAGAGGAGAGGGTGACCATGGCGAATGAAATGCCCTGGAAGCAGGTGGCCCGCGATTGGAGTCCCCTGGAGCGGCGCGAGGACGTGAGATCGGAGGATTGGGTGCGGTTGGTTCCCGTGGTGGGACCTGAACTGGCCGAGCTCGGACCGGCGAAACCCGTCCCCCTGGACGCGGATGGAGTTCCCCTGCACGCACGCGAGCGCCCCATCGATCGCAAGCTGACGCCTTTGCATGACCTGATGCAGCCTGGGGCAGGCCCGGACCTGGTGTGCTCGGAACGGCTCGTGCGGGCGTTGGAGTCCTCTGGCGCCACTGGGTGGACGGCCACGCTCGTGCCGCATGTGACCCCCAACCGTGTCGCGGGCCACCGGCTCTACCGGCTGGATACCGAGGGCCATACCGGGCCGCTGGTGGACACGCAGCTCCGCCTCAACAAGCTCAACCCACAGACCTTCCATCCCCGAGGCACGGACGAGCGGCTCAACGGCATTCCGCTGACGCCCGTCCGCTTCGATGCGCGAGGGTGGTCCGGGCACTCCGTCTGCTGGTCTCCGTGGTTCAACGGGCCGCGAAGCTGGTGGCGAGCCCTTCTCGTCCGGGGAGATGTCTTCCTGGCCCTCCAGAAACATCTCGAGACCCTGGTGCTGCGCATCGATCGGGTGAGCTGGGAAGGGGAGGCGCATGCTCGGCCAGTGCAGCCCGGCCACCGGCAGGGGCCGCAAGAGCCACCGCCCGAAGCGCCCGGCCTGGAGGAGGTGCTCGCGCGCGTGGAGGGCGAGGCGGAGCGTTACCAGCACACGTTCTCCGCGGGGGCCAGTGATGCGGAAATCGCTCAGGACTTCGGCCGGTTGGGATTGACCCCTCCCGAACCCTTACACCGATTGCTCGCCCGGCATAACGGCGCCCGCCTCTTCCAGGGCGCCCTCGTGCTTCATGGGGTGGGCGCACAGGGCTCCCTGGTGAGCAGCAACGAGGAACTGGTGCAATACCCATGGTATCGCCGTGAGCCGGGTTGGGTGGTGTTCGCCGAGGCGGCGGGAGGGCAGGTTCTCTGGGCAGTGGATGCACGGGGACATGTGCGTGGTCTGGGGCGTGATGAGATCGTCTACGGTCCAGATGCCCCCTTGCACCAATGGTTCTCGGATCAAGTGGCGGACCTGCGCTATGCGTGGGACCACGACGGGCAGCTGCCCTGGACCGAGCGCGTCCTGCGCGGTTGATGCGCGTGCTCCTCTTTCATTCGAGAGGGGAGAGTAAGAGGGCTCCCAATGTACTTGGGAAGGGTCGACACCGATTTCAATGGGCTCGTGTTGTTCGATCCCTCCGCGCTGCGCCAGCACCATGGGGGCAGGATCCGCGAGGGGACGGATCTCTTCACCCGCTATGTCTCCACTGATGAGGGCGATGAGGTGCTCTCCAAGGGCCTCATCGTCCCGGTGCTGGCGATCGATGACGCTGGCTACGATATTGCTGTCCGCTTGGCCTCGGAGTCCTATGCGCCACCAGGTGAGGTGTTGGTGGAGAATGGCAAGTACGCCCTCCGGGTGGTTGCGCGCCTGGTCGTCGCGGACCTGCTCGTGCTCAAGGAGTGGAGCAACAAGTTCGAGTCCTGGAAGGAAACGGGAATAGACCCTGGAGTCTACGCCGTGACGGTGCGTGGCTTCAGGAACATGGCGATGAAGGGGCGCAAGAGGCAGCTCGTCCAAGCGGGTTATGAATTCGTGCTGGAGCCCAAGCGGAAGCTCCCGAAGGTCTCCGCCAATACAGGCACGGACATGAGGGTGCTTCGGCTCGACTGACCAGGGTGGAAGTCATTCCTCATTCGCGTCCGGCTCCTCGCGGAGAACCGGGCTTGATACGGACCTGGCTGTTGCATCGCCTCAAGCCCCATATCCCGGTGAGAGGGTACAGGAGCACTTCGTGATGCGAGTTGTGGAAAAGTGGGGACCCCATCTGGAGCAATCCGGGTGGATTGCTGTTCCGGGCGATGCCGCCGCCCCGCACCTCTTTGGTGGCAGTTCATGGCGGATCCTGGGAGGAGCGGAGTCGCCTCCCGCGCCGTGTCTGCTGCTATCCCTGGACCTGAAGGCGCTGCCGGAGTCGTCCCTTGTTGGAGTCTCCCAGCTACCCTTGGTCCTCTACCTCAACTGCGATCTGGGCAAGCAGACGCAGGAGTACCAGTTCGACGTGCGGACAAGGCGGATCGACTGGCTCGCTGGCGATTGTTCCTCTGGGCATCCGTTCGGCCTTGAGAATCGGATTCCTGAGCCACTACCAGAGCGGTGCGTATCCCTGCGTCCCATGCAGCCGGAGGAACTCCCCGGAGATGAAGAGCGTTACTGGTCGGCTTGCGACAACTTTTTGGGGGGAGCGGGATTCCTGCGAGTCCTGGGGGCGCCCGTCTGGCTGGCGGAGCCGCTGGAGGCTGTCTGCGTCTGCGGGCGGCACATGCGGTATGTTGCCAGCCTGGGGTATGAAGTATCTGGCGAACCCTCGGTTTTTCTTGAAGGTGAGCAGGTGCTCTTCGTAGGGGAGATGGCTTTCTATTTCTTTCTCTGCGCGGACTGCCGCCGGGTGCGCGTCCTGTCCCAGCCATCCTCGTAATGCGCGAGGTGTCTTCTGGTCTTGCCGATGTGCCTCGCGCCCTGCTCCTGAGCAGCGGCAGCGGCGGATCGCGGGCTCAACGTTTCGGTCCGGTCAGCGTTTGGGGCCGTGGGAGAGACAGCGCGGATGCATCGGCCGCATGTCGTCCTGAGTCGCACAGCGCCGCCGTGTGTCTCTTTTCAAGAGGGGGAGTGGCGGAGGTGTTTTTCTTTATGAGAAAGTGAGCAGTGTCTTCCGACGAGGGCAGCGCTCCGCCTCCGGAGCCGCTTTCCTGGCAGGGCGCCGATGAGGTGCCGAAGGGACGGTCATGCCGCCGGAGAAAGTGGTGTTCGCCACCGCCGTCGAAGCCCTGTTCGTCCGGGCCCTCGGGGGCAACCTGTCGAGCCTCGCGCGGCGGCGGCTGCGCGAGGCGGGGTTGGACCTGGAGAAGCCGTTGGCGGTCTCCTATCCGCTCGACGACTGGAAGACGTTCGTGCACGTGGCCTCCGGGGCCCTCTATCCGCACCTGGAGCCCGTCGAGGCGCACTGGTGGATGGGCATCCACTTCCTGGAGGGCTACCTGCAGACCTTCACGGGGCGCGTGGTGGCGGAGCTGGCCCCGGCGCTCGGCCCCCGGCGCATGCTGGAGCGCATCGGCCAGGACCTGCGCAGCGGCAACAACTTCAGCGAGGTCGAGCTGGTGGGGCACTCCCCGCGCCACTGCGAGCTGTGGATGAATGACGTCCTCGACGACGTGCCCTCCTTCGCGGCGGGCTTCATCCTCCGGGCCCAGCAGCTGGCCGGCGCGCGCGGCGTGCACGTGGACGTGGCCTCCTACGATGGCACCGCGTGCACCTTCGACATCCGCTGGCGCGAGGCCCTCCCCCAGGCCGCCAACGGCTGAGTCGCCGCGGGCCTACAGGTACGGCGACAGCAGCCGGGCCACGCCGTCCCGCAGGCGGATGGGCAGCGGCCGTGCATTCAGCTCCTCCAGCGTGACGAGCCGCGAGCGCGACAGCCGCTCCTCGATGAGCGCGTCCAGCTGCGCCGCCAGCTGCGCGTCGTAGCACTCCACGTCGAACTCGAAGTTGAGCCGCAGCGAGCGCGGGTCCCAGTTCGCCGAGCCCACGAGCGACCACACCCCGTCCACCACCATCAGCTTCGTGTGGTCGAACGGCGGCGCGGTGAGGAAGAGGCGGCTGTTGGAACGCATCACCTGCCACAGCTGCGCGATGGAGGCCCACTGCACCACCGGGAGGTTGAGCTTCTCGGGCAGCACCAGGTCCACCCGCACGCCCCGCAGCGCCGCCACGTTCAGCGCGGTGATGAGCGCCGAGTCCGGCAGGAAGTACGGCGTGACGATGCGCACCGTGCTCCGCGCGCATGCCAGTGCCCCCAGCAGCGTCAGGCGCAGCGTCTCGAAGTCCTCGTCCGGGCCATCCGGAATCCCCCGCGCCATCACCGGCCCGGCGGGCTCCAGCGGGGGAAACCACGTCTCTCCGTGCAGGCGCTCCTTCGTGGTGAAGGCCCAGTCCTCGGCGAACGTCTCCTGCAACTGCCCCACCACCGGCCCCTCCACGCGGAAGTGCAAATCCCTCGCGTCGCCGTGGCCCGGCAGGAAGTGCTCGCGGATGTTCATCCCCCCGGTGAAGCCCACCCGGCCGTCCACCACCAGCAGCTTGCGGTGGTTGCGCAGGTTCATGAAGGGCAGGCGCGCCGGTATCAGCAGCGTGGGCAGGAAGCGCGCCACCCGCACCCCGGCGCGGCGCAGGCGGCCGGTGATGGGCGGCCAGTCATAGCGTGCCCCCAGCGCGTCGATGAGCACGCGCACCTGCACCCCGCGCTCCACCGCCCGCCCCAGCGCCTCCACGAACCGCCGGCCCGCCGCGTCGTTGTCGAAGATGTAGCTGCACAGGGAGATGGAGGTACGCGCCGCCTCGATGGCCTCCAGCATGGCCGGGTAGGCGCCCGCGTGGGCCTCCAGGGGCACCAGCTTGTTGCCCGGCAACAGCGGCCGGTAGCGCACCACCTCGTCCACCAGGCGGACGAGCGAGGCCAGGTGCGCCGCCGGGGGCGCCTCCGCCGCGAGCTGCTCCGGGGTGCAGGGGGCCACCCGGGGCCTGGGGGGGAACTGGCCGTGCTCCTGGCGCAGGGTCAGCGAGCGGGCCCGGCGGCGGATGCGGTTGATGCCGAGCATCAGGTACAGCACCACCCCCACCAGGGGCACCAGCCACACCAGCCCCACCCAGGCCACCGCCGCGCGCACGTCCCGCTTGCGCAGCACCGCGTGCCCGGTGGCCAGCAGGTTGGCCATCACCGTGAACGCCGCCGCCACGTGGGGCCAGGCCTGCAGGAGCAGCGATTCCAGCGTCATCCTTCCTCCGTCCGATCCTCGGGCCGGGCGTGAAGGTCAATATGTGCATGCTCCGGGCCCGGAAGCGGGCGGGGAAGGGGGCTGTCCGTCCAGCATCCTTCAGAGTGACCCCGGAGGTCATAGACTGCACCCCATGCAGCCCCTGCCCGACGCGCCCCTTCCCGACGTCACCCGCTTCTTCCACCCCGTCCTCCCCGCCCGGAAGCTGAAGGACAAGCCGGTGCGGGTGGAGCTCGCGGGCCGGGCCTATGCCCTCTTCCGCGATGCCGAGGGCCGCCCCGCGGCGCTCGCGGATGCCTGCCCCCACCGCATGGCCCCGCTGTCCGCCGGCCGCGTCACCCGCGAGGGCCAGCTCGAGTGCCCCTACCACGGCTGGCGCTTCGACGCCGACGGCCACGGCCGCAGCCCCAGCCAGCCCGACCTCAAGAAGTGTGACGCGCGCGCCTTCCAGCTCGTCGAGCGCTTCGGCTACCTGTGGCTCTCCGCGCGCGACACGCCCCTGTCCGCCTTCCCCGACTTCGCCCCCGAGGGCTTCGACTTCAACGGCGCCTTCTCCATGCTCTTCCGCGCGCCGCTGCACGTGACGCTCGACAACTTCAGCGAGGACGAGCACACCCCCTTCGTCCACACCCGCCTCGGGTGGAACCGCTCCCAGGCGAAGGACATCTCCTTCGAGGCCCACAACCACGAGGACCGCACCGAGGTGCGCTACCGCGCGCCCCAGCGGCCCTCCTTCCTCATTCCCCTGCTGCTGCTGCGCAACGGCGACTTCTTCCACAACCACTGGGTGACGCGCTTCGATCCGGTGCGCACCGACTACACCATCACCTGGACGGGCCCCGCCGGCGAGCAGCGCCCCTTCACCAACCGCGCCATCATCTTCTTCGTGCCGGAGACGGCGGCCACCACGCGCCTGCACACCTTCTCCTTCGGCCAGCTCCACGACGCGCGCCTGCGCCCGCTACTGCCCCTGGTGCGCCGCGCCGCGCTCGTCCTGAGCTGGTACGAGATTCGCGACGACGCCCGCTTCATTCCCCTGGTGGCTCACACCCCCTACAGCCTCAAGGGCATGCGGCTGGGCAAGTACGACAAGCCCCTCATCCACCACCGCAAGCTGCTCGAGCGCATCTACTTCGCCGGGGGCGACGCCTCCTCCCCGCCCACGCCCCTGCCGCTGCCCGAGGCCGCCAACGGCTGAGCGCCCCTCCGCCCCAGCGGGCGCCTCCCACGGGGTGCCCTGTCCCGCGACAGTGCGTGTCCGATTCCCGGACAGTGAAGTGGTTGCGGCGTAAATGGTTGAAATGCTTAATGTTTGAGCGCGAAGTGTAACGCGCCTTGGCAATCGTGAGGCCGCACCTGGAGTGTTTCCGCACCAACTCAATTCGTGAGAGTCCAGCCAGGTCCTTGAAATGACAAGAGTCTGCCTTCCTGGCACGGCGGGTGCTCAAGGGAGGGGAGCGAGGCCGCGGCTGGTAGCCCAGGCGGCCACGTCAAACCCCCACGTCGTTCCCGAAAGAGGAAACCCCCATGCGTAAGCTTTCCATGGCGTTGCTGGCTGGTGTGGCTCTCGTTGGCTGCGGTGGTCCCGAGGCCTCCGAGCAGAAGCTCCCCACGTTCGAGGAGTTCCAGGCCTCCGCCATCCAGGACGAGGGCGACGTGTTCGTCGTCAACGGCGACGAGGCCGTCGAGGGCGTCGAGGGCCTGCGCGCGTACTATGACAACTACGTGGCCAACGGCGACGTGGGCGCCACCGAGGGCGGCCTGGCCGTGTACTACAGCGGCGGCGACATCAAGTGGAGCAGCACCACCGCGCGCAACCTCACCTACTGCGTGAGCTCCTCCTCCTTCGGCACCCGCTACAGCACCGTCGTGAACGCGATGAACAGCGCGGCCGCGGCCTGGGAGGCCACCGCCAACGTCAACTTCATCCACTCGAGCAGCTACGACTCCAACTGCACCGCGTCCCAGACGGGCGTGCTCTTCGACGTGCGCCAGACCACCGTCACCAGCTACCTGGCGCGCGCGTTCTTCCCGAACTCCAGCCGCTCGGCCCGCAACATCCTCATCAGCACCAGCGCCTTCGGCAGCATCTCGCCCTGGACCCTCACGGGCATCCTCCGCCACGAGCTGGGCCACACGCTCGGCTTCCGCCACGAGCACACCCGCCTGAGCTCCACGGGCTGCTACGAGGACTCCGCCTGGCGCGCCCTGACGTCCTACGACTCGGCCTCCGTCATGCACTACCCCCAGTGCAACGGCACGCAGACGGGCGACCTCGTCCTCACCAGCCTGGACAAGACGGGCGCCCGCGCGCTGTACCCGTAATCCCTCCGCTCTCATGAGCTGACGAAGGGCCGGGGATGCACGCCTCCACGTGGGGCGGGGCGTCTCCGGCCTCTTCGTTTTTCACGCGGGCGCGGAGGACTCCTCGCGCAGCTCGTGCGACTCGAAGTGGATGAACGTCTTCACGTGGTCCTCGTCCTCGATGTCGAGGCACGCGAGCTCCCCGCTGTCGCTCTCCTCGGCCCAGACGTGCACCGGGCGCAGAATCCGATGGGTGAGCTCCTCGCCGGGAGGGCCCACCGTCACCTCGATGGCGCCCGCGTCGCTGCCCTTCTCCTCGACGGAGATCTCCACCAGCGGCAGGTTCCAGGCCACCGTGTGGTCGCCTGGCTCCGGCCCCTCGGCGTGGATGCGGACCTGCTGGTCGCGCTCGATGGTGCTCAACAGGAGGAGGTAGTCGGCCCACCCCTCCCGGGGAATCTCTCGCGTGTGCTGCATGGCGCACCTCGGCGGAAGGCGGGAGGACTCACTTGCCCTGGGGCGCGGCGGCCCCCGGGAACAGCTCCACGGTGGTGGCCTCGTAGTGGCCCTCGTCCTCGTCATAGGCGGCGCGCACCTGCATGCCCTCGCGCAGCTGCGTGCGGGCCGCCTGCTGGCCCTGGCGGAGGAAGCGCGTGTCGTCGTCCAGCACGAGCGTCATCGTGGTGCCGCCCCGGTCCCGCACCGTCATGCTGCCGGGGGCCGTCTTCGTCACCGTGCCGTAGATTTCCTGGTCCGCCAGGTCCTTGTGCATGGCCATTCGCTCCTCACGTGTCCCAAAGCCGATGCTTCCAAGGTGGGCAGCCGGAGCGGGCGCGGCCACGGGGAAGCGGGTGGGGAGCGGAGCGGACGGGCCCGTCCGGAGTGCGGACATCCAGGCGGGCCTCGGGCCCTCGAGGGGAGGGCGGGCCACGGCCCGGGGAGACAACCGCCCCGCCCCGCCTCTCACAGGACAGGGGGCGGGGCGGTGGGGACCGCGGATTACAGCGTGGGGTAGCCGACGACGTTGCCGCAGTAGGCGCTGGAGCCGCAGGTGGTGCCCTTGCTGGTGTACCAGGCGGACTTGCGGGTGCCGTACTGACGGTTGTCCGCGTGCACGTGCGCGCCCGTGGAGTTACCGGTGGAGCCGACCAGGCCCAGCGCGCAGCCGTCGCACGTCTTGGAGCCGGAGCTGGCGTTGGCGTTGAGGTGCAGCTGACGGAAGTCCCAGCCGCTGGCGCCCGTGACGACGTAGTAGTTGCCGGCGCCGCCGTTGCACGTGGTGCCGCCGCTGCAGTTGGCCGCACAGCCGCCGTAGTAGGCGTAGTAGCGGCTGCCGGCGATCATCGCGCGGTGGTTCCACTCGCTGCAGGTGCCGTTGCTCATGTCGAGCGCGGTGTGGCTGCTGCCCGAGCACGAGTAGTACGTGGTGGAGCCCACGCGAGCGGCGGTGTCGCAGATGGCACCGTTGGCGGTGGCGGCGCTGGCCACGCCAGCGAAGCCCGCGACGAGCGCCGCGGCGGCATACATCATGTTCTTCACGTTCATGCTTCCTCCTGGGGGATTCACTGCGGGGGGTACTGCGTTGAGGGCGTTCTCGGACCGCTACTTGCGGATCCGTTCCTTCTCCCGGAGCACCAGCGTCCACTCCTGGAGCCCGCGCCGCAGCACGGTCTCCCAGGCGTCGATCTCCGGGTCGAGCGCGGGCGCCACACCGCGCAGCGAGCCGAGGGTGGGCAGCGCGCCGCTCAGGCCGAGCCGGGCGATGCCCTGCAGCGCGGCCTTGCGCACCGCGGGGTCCTTCTCATTGCGGTACAGCTCGACGAGGGAGCTGGTGGCGCCCGGGGCCTCGGCGCCCGGCACGCCGCCGAGCGCGCTGGCCGAGGCCGCGCGCAGGGTGGGGCTCTCCGCCTTGAGCTGGCCGGTGAGCTTGCGCACCGTCTCGGAGCCCACCTGCTCCATGGACACCTCGCGCAAGAGCTTCGCCGCCACCTCCGGGTCCGGCGAGGCCAGCGCGGTCTCCACCGCCGTCTCGGACACGGTGCGGTCATGGCCGGAGTACACCGTGGCGTCCTCCGCCACGAGGTTGCCCACCACCGCCTCGCGCACCTCGGGCGAGGCGTCGCGGATGAGCTGTGCGTACGTCACCGTGTTGCCGTTCCTCGCCAGCGTCTCCACCGAGCCGGTGCCGCGCAGCCCGCGCACCGCCGCCGCGCGCGTGGCCGGGTCGGCGTCCTGCGACGCCCGCTTCAGCAGGGGCTGCAGCGCGGTGGGGTCCTCGGTGAAGCCCGCGTGGGTGGCCAGGGCCGCGCCCAGCGCCTCCAGCACGGCCGGGTCCCTCTCCTGCTCCACCGCCGCGCGCAGCTCCTCCGGCGGCATGGCCCGGGCCGCCTCCTTCAGGTGCTGCAGCAGGTACTTGCGGTAGGCGGGCGAGCCCGTCTTCAGCCCCGCGCGCAAGTCCTCCAACATGTTGCTGAACGAGCACGTCACCCGCTCGATGGGGAGCTTGTCCTGGGCGCCCGCGGGGGCGGGCAGCAGCCAGGCGGCGGCGGCCAGCAGCGCCATGCGCCAGGTGGGAGTGCGGTATCCGTGAGCCATGGACGTCGTTCCTCGAGAGTGCACGGGGCGCATCAGTGGGGCGCCCCTTCTTCCATCAGGCAGTCGTGGCGCTCCTCCACCCCCAGCCAGATGCGGGCGAAGTCCACCGTGCCCTCGGCGTAGAGCCGCTGGAAGTTCTGGAGGTCCGCGGCGAAGCGCGGGTCTTGCGCGGCGAACTGCCGCAGCAGCGGCAGGGCGTTGGGGCCGGCGGCCCGGACGGCGAAGCGGAAGAGGGCCCAGCGCACGCACTCGTCCTGCTCGGTGGGGAAGGCGTTGCGGTAGGCCTCCAGCGCCTTCTCCGGCTCCTCGGTGACGGCGAGCCGGAAGGCGGCCATCTCCCGCACGTCCCGCTCCCGGTCCGTGGTCATGATCTTACTGAGCCGGTCGATGGAGTCCCCGTCGAGGATGGGGTTGGAGTAGCTGGGCATCTCCAGCGCGAGCAGGCGCACGGCCATGTCGTCGGACTTCTCGCTCAGGTCCATCAGCTCCTTCCAATACGGGGCGAAGGTGCCGGTGCGCTCGAAGTCCTCCTTCATCACCCGGCCGATGGTGCGCGTGGCCAGCCAGGACGTGGAGTCCAGCGACTCGTCCAGCGCGAGGGCCTTCACCCGCTGCAGCTGGGCCGGGCCCAGGCGCTTCTGCGTGTCCAGCGCGTCCAGCACGGCGCCCCGGTTGATGAGCAGCGCGCCCTTGTCCTCGCCAATCTTCAGCAGGGCATCCACCACCTTCGGGTTGTGCACCGCGTCCGAGGCCTTGAGCGCCTCGATGTAGACCCCGAGGTACGGCGCCGGGGCGCCCTCGGCCCAGGCCACCACCTGGAGCGCGCGGTTCACGTCGCCGCCGATCAGCTCCGTGAGGCGCTCCTGGAGGTAGCCCGCGAGGTAGCGATCCGGCCCCGCGACGGCGGCCTCCAGGGCCTGGCGGAAGTTGTCGAACGAGAGCGTCCTGTCCAACTCCCCCAGCCCCTTCCAGCACAGGGGCATGGGCAGCAGCTCCTTCGCGGGGGGACGGGGCTCCTCGGAGCCCGTGGGGGCGCTCCCGGAGGGACGTGCGCCGCTCCGGGCGCCAGAGGCCGCGGACGTGGCGCTCGCGGACGCCGAGGACTCCTCGCGCGGCGAGGAGGACCGGCCCGACAGCAGCGCCGCCCCGAAGATGATGAGCAGCACGGCGCCCAGCAGGACGCCGACTTTGGTAGATGTGCGATCCATGTCGTGAACCAGTATTCCTGGTATCACGAGAAATAATTGGACTTCAAGAATTTCTCAAGGAACGAGGGAAAAATGCCCCACCATCCGCGCTACGCCCCGTCGGTGTCGGGCATGTCGAGCTCGCTGTACTCCGCGCTGGCGGAGCGGCTGGCGAGCAGGTCCGGGGAGGTGTACCCGCTGCACGTGGGGGACACGTGGATGGAGCCGCCCGAGGGCTGCCGGATGGAGGACTTCCGGGTGGCGGAGCACCCCGGGATGCACCGCTACGCGCCGGTGCAGGGGATGCCGGGGCTGCTGGAGGCCATCGTCGAGCGGGTGCGCGCGAAGACGGGGGTGGCCACGGAGCGCTCGCAGGTGCTCGTCACCACGGGGGCCACGGGGGCGCTGGGGGCGATCATCGGCGGGCTGGTGGCGCCGGGCGAGGAGGTGCTCATCCTCGCGCCGTACTGGCCGCTGATTTCGGGCATCGTCACGGCGTTCCATGGGAGGCCGGTGCCGGTGCCCTTCCTGGACTGTGAAAGCCCGGAGGCGCTGGTGGCGGCGGTGCGCGAGCGGCTCACGGAGCGCGGCGTGGCGCTCTACCTCAACACCCCCAACAACCCGTCGGGGCGGGTGTTACCGCGGGCGTGGGTGGAGGCGCTGGCGGAGCTGGCGCGGCGCGAGGGGCTGTGGCTGCTCTCGGACGAGGTGTACGAGGACTATGTGTACGAAGGCGAACACACGTACGCGCGTGCGTTGGCGCCGGAGCGGACGCTGTCCTCGTACTCGTTCAGCAAGGCCTACGGCATGGCGGGCAACCGGTGCGGCTACGTGGTGGGGCCCGAGGAGGCCGTGGCGCAGCTGCGCAAGGTGAGCACGCACTCCTTCTACAGTGCGCCCACCGCCGCGCAGCTGGCCGGGGAGCGCGTGCTGCGAGGGCCGGGAGACGCCTGGGTGGCCATGGCCTCCGCGCGCTACCTCGACACGGGGAGGAAGGCGGCCGCGCGCCTGGGGGTTGCGCCTCCGCAGGGCAGCACCTTCCTCTTCCTGGACGTCTCCGCGCACCTGGACGAGAAGGGCCTGCCGGGGTTCCTGGAGCGGTGCGTCGAGCGCAACCTGCTGGTGTCTCCGGGGCCCAGCTTCGGACCGTTTCCGCACCACATCCGGCTGTGCTTCACGTGCTCGCCGCCCGAGGTGGTGCTGCGCGGCGTCGAGGTGCTGGCGGGACTCCTGGGCCGGTAGAGGAGGGCGCGGGTTCCCCTCTGGTATCCGCCCGGTACATCCGCGTCGGCTCCACTGGAGGGGACTTCCACCCGACCGTCAAACTTCCGAAGATGGAGCCATGCCTTCCATCCATTTCATCTGTCGTGATCGACTCAACCTCCACCGCGTTTCCGATGACGGCGAATACGAAAGCGGGAACTGGGGTGTCACGGCAGCCGATGCCGAGAAGCTCATCGGAGGGATGATTTACCTGCACAACACGAAGTCCGAGCGTTCCTACTTTGGCGGCAGGATCAAGATGGCCCGCCCCGTGGTCACCGACGATGCCCGCTCCGTTCGGTTCGTCTTCCGCTTCGAACCGCTCCAAGACGCCAGAGAGGTTCGCTGGACGGGGGCTGACCACGGCATGGCTTGGACGAGTAGTGTGGTGGAGGACTAACGGCAGAGGATCGTTCGCCATGGCCGGGGGCATTCACCTCATTCCCTGAAGCTCGTTAGTTTCTCTCCAGCGGCCCTGGCGAGTTCATAGGGCATCACCCGGAGTCCCTGACCGGCCTACACCCTCCCTTCCCCTTTGTGGGGTGGGCATGGTGAGGCCGGTTTTTCGTTCCCCCAGGGGAAGCCGTGAAGGGCTCCCCCGGGGCACCGGAGGGGCCTTGATGGGCGAACTACCAGAGCCCGTTACGGCCACCCGCGAGCTTCTCCATCCGGTTCATCAGCTTCATGGCGGGGGACTCCGCCAGCTGGTTCATCAGCTTCATGGCGGGGGACTCCGCCAGCTGGTTCATCAGCTTCATGGCGGGGGACTCCGCCAGCTGGTTCGCCAGCTTCATGGCGGGGGACTCCGCCAGCTGGTTCACCAGCTTCATGGCGGGGGACTCAAACACCGCAGTCATGCTCTCGATGGCTTCCGAGAGCGATGGGCTCAAATGGCGCAGTTCCTTTGGCCGAAGCTGGTTCGTTCCAGGTGGTGGAGGACTCGCGGGGGCCTCCTCACAATGGGTGGACTTGGCGCGGACGTGCATCAGCGCATCGTGGTACGACCCACCGTTGCGAGCCTTACGCTCACGAGCCAGCTTCTTCGCTTTCTTATTTCCGTTCACAGTTGGACTCCTTCGGGCATGGCAAGGCCAGAGGTCCGTGCACCGCGCCTGCCGCCCGTCAGGGGCCGCAACAACCATCCGAGGACAGAGTCCCCTTAGCCCTTTGAGTAGGCTCCGCACGGGGAGCCAATAAGGGTTAGGCGTGGATGCGACGCCCGTAGGATTCACTGTTGATCGGCTTCAAACCCGTGTCAACTGCTACGGCCCCAGGAGCCTCTGAAGGGCCGACCCGCTACCCCCCCACCCCCGGGGCCCCGAAAGAGGCCCAGCGGGGCGCCTGGGAGAGTCTGGAGGGGCAGCAAGGGGGAGCCCGGATATAATGCGCCAATCGCGAGCGACGCAGAGGGCACGCAATGCCGAGAGCCCCGAAGAACTACCTACGAGGGAACCCGAAGCTTCCTTGGGAAGAGTACGAGGGGCAGGTCAAAAACGTGCTGGAGTCCTCAGGTGGGCGGGTGAACCTTCGTGTTAGAGGCAAGCGCACCCTCAAGACCGGAGATGCCGAGTACTGTTACCGAGCACGCTGGATGAGGGAAAAGCGGGCCAGAATGAGCGAGCTGGGTGATGGGCAGGCTCCCCGTGAGCAGGGGTATCCCATCACCGAGACTGGAAAGGTGAGGCACGTTGGCTGATGG
>NZ_DBNGVP010000186.1:0-19636 GCF_057119385.1 Archangium sp.
GGAGAGCAGTTCCGCGACGAGCTTCCCGCGGACCGCCGGGTCATGCTCCTGGTCACGATCGCTCGCTCGGGCGACGTGAGCGCCGCCAAGGTGACCGCGCCCGACACCGTGTCGCCGGGCCTGGCCAGGTGCCTGGAGGGCCAGATGAAGCGCGTGGCCTTCCCGCGCAATACCAACCAACCCGAGCTCACCATCCAGCTCCCGTTGCGCTTCAACGAGCAGTAGCCGCGCGCCAGGCCTGCTCAGCCCGGGCCCATCGCAACGAATGTCACAATCATGTTTCGATCGACGAACGTGCTCCCACTTGGGTCGGTGACGTAGATCCGCAGCACGCTCGGGGAGGTGTACTCCTCGTACCAACCTGATCGTCCATCGGTGCTCCCGTGCGTAGAGCTGCTTCCTTGGCTTGTGACCACGGTCGGCTTCGCTGCGAACGGCTTGGTGAGGTGCACGTTGTAGAGCCCCGGGCCTGTGCGTACGACACTGGCAACTCCCTCCCCAACGAAACGGTCGATCGTCCCGTTCTCCCCCACCCAGATCTCCCCACGCATAATGCGGAGTTGTCCGTCACTCACTACCACCCCCGACCCACGATCGAGCACACTCACTGACCGATCTCGCATCCCTGTCACCTGTGTCGTGAACGCATCGTGCTCGTTCGGCCCGATCTGTGCGTCCTTGACGTAGGAAGTGAGGCGCACCGGCGCCGCGCAGAGGTCACAGGCACCGAACCGGTTCCCGGTCACGACTACACCCTTCGCGCTCCCCAAGTTGATGTGCGTCGTGGCCTCTGGATCCGGGCCGTCGAAGATCGAGCCCGTGATGCTCAGACCCCAGGGATAGGAGAGCCCTGTCTGCGGTACCGAGATCGACGTCTTGTTCGCCTCGAAGTACCCCTGGATCGTGATCCCACTGCCGGCGTTCACCTTCACGCCAGTGGTGAGTGACTCGAAGATGTTGCCGCTGATCACCGCGTGGTGTGTCGTGCCGAGATAGAGCCCATTTCCCTTCGAAGTTGCCGTGCCGTCGACACGGTTTCCTGTGATGAGCGAGCCGTGCGCGTTCGACAGAGAGGCCCCCCAGGTGTCGGCGAGCACACTCCCCAGCGTGTTCCCAATAACCCGGAGCGACCAGGAGAGCTCGGTCCGCAGTGCGCCAGCCCCTCCCTTCGCCTTCGAAGACGAAAAGTAGTTGTTCAGGAACTGCGTGTTCGGGGCAAAGCAGACGTCAACCAGCCATCCAGCAGTACGCGCGGCGGCGTGGTTGGAATGGCTGAATGAGAGATCGCGGATCACAATCCCATCAAGGTTGTTAAAGCAGTTGTGCGGCGTGTTCTGGGCATCGGTCCAGAAGCACGGGGGGGTTGCGCTTGCGCATGCGCCCCCCTCGCTGCTTGCGGGACCCCGCACAAGGAGCGCTGGTTTGCCCATGTCGTCTCGGTTCACGATGACCGACGCGAGACCCGAACCCTGAAGCGTGACGCCGCTGTTCTCGATCCTGATCGGCCCGAATACCTTGTAGACCCCAGGCGGGAAGAAGATGATTCCGCCAGTGTTCGGCAGCGAGTTGATCGCCGCCTGGATCGCGGCCGTGTCGTCAAGAATCTCATCACCGGCGGCACCAAAGTCCTTCACATTGCGGAATTCACCGAAGAGGTGGACCCACTGCCCACCCGAGCCAACAGGAAGGCCGTTGTCCATCCAGAGTCCCTTGGCCCCCGAGACAAGCCGCGCCAATCGGCCATTCTCAGTCGCGCCGCCTGCTGCGGGGAGCGTCCCATGGTTCTTGATGCGGATGTCGGATTCGGTGAGCGCCCACGATACACGCTTGGGCGGGAGATCCCCCTGATCGCCAACTTCGAGCTTACCCTCAGAAGCCGTGCATCCAACGAGCGCGGTCAGGAGCAACCCCCTCAAAACACTCTTCATACATTCCATCGGTAGCCTCTTCGTCAGCGAGCGAATCCCTGCATGGGTGATCAACCGTTAGCACGTGGATGAGGACAAGATTGAAAGCTTTTTTCAAAATCAAGGGTGGCGGGAGGGACTGGGCGTGATCAGATTGGCATGCGGAGGCCGCCATGGCCAAACCCCTCGTCCCTGACGACCTGTGTGGTGAGTCGACCGGGTGGTCCACAACGCCCACCGCATCAAGCTGCTGGGCGAGTCCATCCGCAAGCGGGATGGAAAGTTGACGACCGAGCCGAAGCCGGAGAAGTGAGAGCCACCAGCGTCGCTCCGCTCCGATGCTCAGAGCTCCGCCCGGAACTGGTGATAGGCTTCGCCCGGAACAAGTGATCGCAATGGCCGGAATAGGCACCTGAATCTCCGAACCTGGAGGAATGCCCTGATGCAACGAGACCTGATTCGCGTGCCGTCCTGCTTCCTGCTGTGCTGGCTGATGCTGACCGCCTGTGGCGTCTCCGAGACAGGGGTGTCCCCACCCGAGGAGCTCCTGGGGAGCCAGGAGTCCGCGCTGTGCTCCGGCACGAGCGTCACCAGTCTGACCCTCTCGGGTATCGACGCGTACTGCGGCGAGCTCGCGGGCAGTGGAACCTGGGCGGTGGCCTGGCCCGCCAACGCGGTGCGGCTGGAGTACTATCTCGACGGCGCGCTGAGTGCCTCCGAGGAGCGCAGGCCCGACACCGCCGGGACGTTCTCCGGTTCCTGGTACTACAGCAAGGCGGGGGTGAGCACCGGCTCGCACACCTTCCTGGTGAAGGCCATCCCCATGGTCATCGACAGCGCCGACAACCGCACCACCTGCTGGGACAGCCCCGGCAGGTCCATCTCGCGGACCCTCTCCACCAGCACCCCCCTTCCCTCCACCTCGCTCTCCTGCTCGCGCACCTCGTCCACCACCATCACCTGCACGGGCACCGGCAGCGGCGGTTCCGGCACCCTCTCCCCGATGTGGCGCACGCGCAACTTCGACTACAGCACGGCGCTGACAGCCTATAGCGCCTGGTCCCCGGGCACGTGGACGCAGAGCTTCCACTGCGAGCAGACCCTCTCCACCACCGCCGACAAGCTTTGGATCGAGCACAAGGTGAGTGACAGCTGCCCGACGGAGTCCACCGTCAAGTCCAGCGCCTACTTCCTCTGCGGCCCCGCCGACTGCCTCCTCCCGGCTTGTGGCTCCCTGGGGGTGAGTTGCACGGCGGGCTCCTCCAGGAAGTGCACCTTTCCGGGCACCTCGTGCAAGACCGAAATCTGCACATGCACGAGCACTGGCCTGTGGGACTGCGTCATCTGAGCACGGAGGGCCGCACGGCCGAGGGGAAGAACGAAGAGACGCTCAACGGCTTCTTGTTGGAACCACCAGGAGGCGACAGATGGGGACGGGGAAGAAGCCGGCAACCTACGAGGACATCGAGGCACTGCCGGCCGGTTGGGTGGGGGAGCTTCTGGAGGACGAGTTGGTGGCCTCCCCGAGGCCCGCCATGGGGCATGTCCATACCGCCTCGATCTTGCACATCGTGCTGGGAGCACCCTTCTGCATGGGGAGCGGAGGGCCCGGTGGGTGGTGGATCGTGTACGAGCCGGAGCTGCACTTCGGCCGGGATGTGCTCGTGCCGGACCTCGCGGGATGGCGCCGCGAGCGCCTGCCGGAGCCGCCATCTCCAGACGAGCCCTTCATGGCGCTCGCTCCGGACTGGAGATGCGAGGTGCTCTCGCCCTCGACGGCCCGCATCGACCGGACGCGCAAACTCCCCATCTACCACCGGGAGGGCGTGGCACACGCCTGGCTGGTGGAGCCGCGCACGCAGACGCTGGAGGTGTTCCGGCGCGAGCCCGTGGGCTGGCTCCTCACCGCGACGCATGGCAACGGGGAAGTCGTGCGCGCCGAGCCCTTCGACGCGGTGCCACTCGGGCTGGGCTCGCTCTGGTTGGAACGCGGTGAGGCTCAGGCCCGGCCATGAGTGGCTTCTGAATGTGGAGGCGGCGGGAATCGAAGCCGCGAAGCTCAGATTCAGGGTTGTCCTCCCCGCCTCCTATCCTCCAGGGCTGATTCTCCTTGGGGGGGCCAGCGCCATGTCAAAGAAGCACCCGAGTCCTGCGGTGGTTGTCGTCACGGGGAGCAAACGATGACGACTCGAGCCAGCCTCCATCTCCACGTCTTCGCACCAGCGCTCACCGGCGACGACGGGCGCCCGCTAGCGGCCGTTGAGGGGATGGAGCGGGCTGTCCCCGGATTGCGGTTGGCGTGGCGGCTATCGAAGGCGGGGCGGCCCATTGCTCTTCCGCAGCGCGCGGCGTGGCTGGCTGAGACGGCCGCGGCCGGCGAGTTCGGGTTGTTGTGCAATGGGGACGAGAGCTACCCGGTGACGGTGAGCGGGCGGCGAGAGAGCGCGATTGCGAGTCCAGGGGGCGAGCCGCTGCTGATTGTTCACGCGCAACTCCCGCAGGACGAGCCCGTGGTCGCTGCGGCAATGGACATGCTGGAGTACGTCGCGGAGGGCTTGCGTGCCCGGTGGGGAGTCATGGCGCCCGGCCCCATGAGGCAGGCCATCGCGGCGCAGACGGGCCCGAAGTCGGGGGGGCCGGAGCGACCTCCTCACGGGCTGCCGAATCTCGAGCTCCCATGGAACATCCGCTCGCCCAGGGTTCCCCGGTACCTTGGGTGGATCAACTACTGGTCAGCGGCCGCTGCGGAGTCCATCGGCTTTCCGGATCCCTCCCGCGATACCGAGCTGCTGGCGCGGGCCCGGCGGACGGAGTCGGGCGGGTGGGTGGTGAGCCTCACCGATGCGCCGCTCGACCTGGGTAAGCCCGCCCACCTCGAGGCGCTCAAATGGGCCTACGAGCGATTCCCGGAGATCGGTGGGCGTGCGGAGGCGTGAGGTTGGGACTGGCCTCGCGCTCGAAGTCGATGCCCTGGCAGCCGTTCTTCGCGGCGTACGTCGGGGAAACGCCATGGGCGCTGCGGTGGGCGTGCTGCTGTGGCTGGACCTGGACGCCCTGCTGCGGCGCCGCGCGGGCCCAGCGGGCTGATGTGGTCCTTTATCCCACTCATAATCCAGCCGGAGGAGGTAACAAACCCGGTGCTCCGCGTCTGGTGGGCAGGACCGTGCCATGTCCCCACCTGATGCTCCTCCTCCAGACCTGGAGTCCCTTCCTCCAACCCCTCGCGCCGACACGCCGCCTCTCCCTATGCTGGAGCCCGAGGCGCGGCGCCGGGAGGGGCGCCCACGAGCCATGAGCATTGCAAGCCGCAGGCATCTCCTGGGAGAGCTCGCCATGCAGCACCGCGGCTGGCTGATGAGCCAGGCGCTGAAGATGAGTAGGAACGAGACCGACGCGGAAGACCTGGTGCAAGAGACGCTCCTGCGCTTCGTCAAGACGTTCGAGGACCGCGAACCGCGGCCTGACCGGCGCACCTGCGTCTCCTGGCTCAGCACCACCCTCACCAACCTCTTCAACAGCCAGTGCCGCAAGCAGCAGGTCCGCAAGCAGCACGCCAGCGACCCGGTCTTGGCCGAGCGGGCCGGGCTGGCGCCGGAACACGGTGTGGCGTCCGAGTTCAACGTCTCTCCCGAGCAGTTCGCCCGGGCCGTCGCCAAGCTGAGCCCGGAGAAGCAGGCCACGTTCGAGCTGTATGGCCAGGGCAAGAAGTACCGGGAGATTGCCCGCGCGCTCGGCATCCAGGTGGGGACTGTCTCCAAGCGCCTGCATGACATCCGCGTGCAGCTGAGCAAGCTGCTGCGCTCCAACGACAAGGTGAACTGATGGCGCGCCCCTGTGACAGTGTCGAGTTGTTCGTCGACGGGGAGCTCCCGCCCGCCGAGGCCGAGGCCTTCCGTCAGCACCTGCCGGACTGCGCGCGGTGCCAGCGCGAAATCCCCAACCTGATTCAGTTCAGGTACCAGGCCAGCGAGCACGTCAGGCTCGTCGGCGAGCGCCCCTTCGTGTCCGCTCCGCTGCCCGCCCCGTGGAGGCGTCCCGCCGCCTGGGCCACCGCCGCGCTCCTGGGGATGCTGCTGGTGGTGCTGGCCGTCAGGCAGCGCCCCGGCCCCGCGCTGGGGACGGACGAGTTCCTGGCGCAGGGCCCCGAGCGCCGGATGGAACAGCGGTTCAGCCTTCGCGAGATGGACCAGCACCGGCCTCTCGCCGGCACCACCCTGTCCGGAAGGCAGCAGGCCTCCGCCAGCGGCGCGTCATACGAGGCGCTGGGCGCGCTGGAGCGAAGCCAGGACTTCCAGAAGCTGGCCATCACCGACGTCCTCCACAACGGCCGCGACGCGGCGAAGCGGGCCCTGGAGGCGCTGGACAAGCTGGCGCCCTCCCCCGAGCGGGAGTCTGACCGGGCCGCCATCCTGCTCGAGCAGGGGGAGTTCATCGCGGCCCTCCACGCCGCCGACGCGGCCCTGGCCGGGCGCCCGCGCATGCCCCAGGCCCTGTGGAACCGGGGCCTGGCGCTGCGGGAGCTGCAGCTGCCGGGAATGGCGGCCCAGGTCTTCACCGAGGTCGCCAGCCTGAGGGAGCCCGGCTGGGCGGACGAAGCCGCCGGGAAGGCGGTCGAGCTGCGCCGCGCGATACCGGACAGGAAGGATGCGGAGGCTCTGAAGGAGCTGGGCGTATCCCTGCTCGACGCGCCCGCCTCGTCCATTCCCAGCGACTTCCACCTGCGGCCGAGCGCCCGGCTCTACTTCTATGACGCCGTCCGCACGGCCCCCAGCCGCGAGCGCGTCAGCAGCCTGGAGCCCCTGGCCCGCAGGCTGGATGAACGGGCCGGAGGAAGGGTGCTCCAGGACTATGTGGAGCGGGTCGCCCGGGCGGACTTCAAGCGCCGGGGCCCGCTGGCCCAGGACTACAAGAAGCTGGTCCAAGGGCGGCTATCCCGGTCCCAGCAGGAACAGCTCCTCGCCCAGGTTCGCGCGTCCGGAGAGGACGACCTGCTGCTGGGCACGCTGGTCCTCATGGGCGCGGTCCCCGAGCATCTGGAGCTCTTCGAGGCGAAGGCCACGGCGAGCAGGGACCCCTGGTTCGTCCTGACGGCGGCCTGGTTCCGGGCGCAGAAGGACTGGGCCCAGGCGCAGCAGGAGAGCACCCCTGCGGGAGAGGAGCGGGCCGGGGAGCACGCCGCGCGTGCGATCCGGACGCTGCAGGAGGCGCTACCCCTGTGCCGCACGCCGGGCCTGGACTACCGCTGCATTCAGCTCCGCATCGACCTGTCCACGTACTCCACCCACCTGCACCGTCTGGAGGAAGCGCGGGCGCACGCGGAGGAAGGGCTGACGCTGGCGCGCCGGGGAGGCGAGTGGTTCCTGGAGCGGGCCCTGCTCCAGAACCTGGCGCAGGTGGCCCGCATGGTGAACGACGGCTCGCTGGCACGGGCCTACTACGGAGAGGTGCTGGCGCGGGACGCGGAGGACCCCGACCTTCAGCGCCGCCTGCACCAGCACCTCGCGGACGTGGCGTGGCACGATCTGCGCGTGGACGAGGCGCGGCGGGAGCTGAACGCGGCGCTGGCCACCGGCAGGGCCCTCTCCCCGAGCGGCGCCTTCACGCTCGCCGACCTCGCGCGGCTCAAGAGCGCGCCCGGAGACGAGGGCCACCTCCAGCGGGTGCTTGATGAGGCCTCCAAGACGAGCAAGCCCTGGGTGGCCCGTCACGCGCTGGGGCGCTTCGTCATCGAGCAGGACCCGGCGCGAGGGCGCGCGCTGCTGAGCGACCTCCTCCAGCAGGTGGAGGACCCCGCGAAGGAGGGCAACCCCACCGCGCGGCGGGTGCGCGCCTACAGCTTCACCTCGCTCCTCTTCGAGGCGGGCCAGCGCGGCGCCCATGCCGAGGCGCTGAAGCTGCTGGAGCGGGAGCGAGGCGCCCCGCTGCCCTCCGAGTGCCTGCTGGCCGCCACCGTGGACTCCGAGCGCACGCTCCTGCTCGCCCTGGACGCACGAGGCGCACTGACGGGGTATCACGACGCCTCCCGGCGCCAGCCCCTGAAGCAGCGAGTCGACGGGCTGGTGCCGGAGACGGTGCTGGCACCGCTGCGCGGCTGCCGTCAGGTGGAGGTGCTCGCACGGCCACCCCTCCATGGCCGCGCGGGCCTGCTGCCTTCGGAGTTCGCCTGGAGCTACCTGACGCGCGGCGGGGAGCGCCTGCCTCCGCCTCCGGGCCGCCCGCGCCACCTCGTGGTCTCCGAGGTGCAGCTGCCGAAGGACCGCGAGTTGGAGCGGCTCAACGCCTGGACGCCCGGGTTCGGCGTGGACGAGGAGCAGGTGTTGCTCTCGGGCGCCCAGGCGACACCGGCCCGCGTGCTCGCCGCCATGGAGGACGCCACCGAGGTGGACGTGGTGACGCACGGGGAAATCACGCCCCACTCCAGCGCCTCCTACCTTGTGCTGGCCCCCGATGTGAGCGGCCCGGAGCTGCGCGGCCCGCGGGTGCGCCAAGCCTCCTTGAAGCGGGCGCCCTTCGTGGTGCTGGCGGCGTGCAATGCGGCGCATACCACCTACGCGGTGCATGAGCCGCTCAGCCTTCCCGCCGATCTGCTCGCCGCGGGCGCTCGGGGTGTCCTGGCGTCAACGGAGAAGCTGCTCGACAAGGAGGTGAATGTCTTCTTCAACCGGGTGCGTGAGCACATGCGCTCCGGCCAGCCTCCCGCGGTGGCACTCCGTGACGAGCGGGAGGCATGGCGTCGGGAAGGACGCGCCCGGGGCTGGCTCGACACCATCCTGTTGTTTGAATGAAGTGAGGTAACAAAACGGTCCAAGGGCGTCCTTGAGCGCGAGTGGATTTTCAGCACCTGCGCCCGCAGGAAAGGGAGCCAGCCTTGGACAAGCCGAACCTGCCGTTCCACGATCTCGAGTTCTCCACGGAGGAACACTTCTGGACGGGAGGAGACGCGGCCACACGGCGCGTCTACCTCATGCCCGTCTCACCCCCCTCGGAGTTCGTGGCCTTCGGGGCGCTCGCCCCGTCGGAGCCTTGCTTCGTGGCCCGGGGCCGGGTGGAGCAGCACCTGGGTCCCTTCATCGAGCGCATGGCGCAGGACGGCGCGAAGGTGGAGTTGCATGAGTGGCCGCCGCTGCCGGGCTGGCTCCTCAAGGAGTACGCCTCCAACCCGCCGTGGGAAGGCCACGAGGTGGAGAACCCATCGGAAACCCCGGTGCGCGGCAGGGTGCGGCCCCGGGTGGATACCTATGAGCCGGTGCCGGGCACGCCGCTGTGGACGCAGGGCGAGGCGGCGCAGCGGAGCACCTTCATCACCCCGGTAAAGGACGCGTCGGAGTTCCTCGCGCTCGGAGTCCTCACGGGCACTGACACGGTGGTGTTCTCGATGAGGGGCACGGTGCAGGGGGCGCTCGGGGCGCTCATCGCGCAGGCGGTGGGTGAAGGGTCCCGCGTGGAGCTGCACGCCTGGCCTCCGCTGCCAAAGGATGTGCTTCACCGCTACCTCGAGCCCGTCCCCGGCACTCCCACGCGCTGAGCCCGCCATGACCTTCGAACTACTGCTGGCCCATGCCGACACGTGCCAGCCCGCGCTCCATCCGGGGCTCGACGAATCGGCGCTGCATTCCTCACCGCTCGCGCAGTCCGACCCCAAACCCAAACGCCTATGGGACGCGCTGGGAGACCTGGATGACCTGCGTGCGCAGCGTTGGGGTGTCGTGTACCCCAAGACGCCTGCGGGAGAGCGGCTCCTGGAACTCATCGAGCCGCTGCGGGAGCTGCGCCAGCGGGAGCAGGGGGGCGCCCCGGTGCATACCTATGCCGTCACGCCCGGAATGGATCGGGAGGAGGCGCACCGGTGGAAGGCACGGGTGCTGGGCAGCGAGCAGGTGGAGGAGCCGGACCGGCCTCGCTACCTACTGGTGCTGGGAGACTTGGAGGGGGTGTCGCTGGAGATGCAGCAGGTGCTGGCCACCGATGCGCTGGTGGGGCGGCTGGCGTTCGCCGATGAGGCGGGCTACCTCGCCTACGTCGCCAAGGTGCTGCGCTGGGCGGAAGCGCCCTCACCCGTGGACCGGGCCCGCCTGCTCTTCTACACCTCGCGCGACGGCACGAATGCGACAGAGCTGGGCTACCGGAAGCTGGTGGAGCCGTGCCTCGCCACGTGCACACGTCACCAGCGAACGGGTGCGCTCCAGGTCGAGCCCCCCCGGAGCCTGGCGGACGACGGTGCCGCGGAGGGGTCCACCATCGGCCGGTTCCTCGCCCATGCCGCCGGAGCGGAGCCGGCCGTGCTGCTCTCGGTCAGCCACGGCCTGGGCGTGCGCGAGGGAGGCTGGCTGTCGGCGGAAGACCAGCGCGCCTTGCAGGGAGCGCTCCTGCTGCCAGGCCATGAGCGGCTCACCGCAGCGGAGGTCGCGGCGCGGCCCTTCTTGCCAGGAGGCCTGTGGTTCTGCTTCGCCTGCTTCAGCGGAGGGACGCCCGCGCGGAGCGCCTATGCACCGTGGCTGGGGGACCTCGACCCTAACCAGGCCGAGCGCGTCGCGCGCCTCCTGCCCCGGCCCGGAGAGCGCCCGTTCATCGCCGCCCTTCCCCAAGCCGCGCTGGCCAATCCGGAGGGGCCCCTGGCGGTGGTGGGCCATGTGGACCTGGCGTGGACCGCGAGCTTCAACGACCAGGGGCGGAGCCGCCACGAGCGCTTCCTCGGCGTCATCAAGGCCCTGGCCAGCGGGAGGCGGGCCGGCACGGCGCTGTCGAGCATGCTCCGGTTCGCCAACGAGACGAGCGCCTCGCTGGCGTCGAGCTACCACCAGGAGCGGAGTGCACTCGCCGCCGGGCGGCAGTACAGGGCGTCCCCCGCCGAGAGGGCGCACCTGTGGATGCTGTACCACGACCTCGCCAGCCACGTGCTGCTGGGAGACCCGGCCGTCCGGCTCCCGCTGAAACACGGCGGCACGAGGTAACAAACTTCTCCGAGCGCGTCTGTCTCCCGCACCGGCCTCACGGCACCGGAAAACACACATGCCTCCCAACCAAGCCCCCCTGGAAATCACGCTGGAGCTCTCTGCAACGCAGTCGCCGGAGACGCTGTACCCCTTTCCGTGGAAGAAGCAGCGGTACCTGGTGCGCTGCACCCACGGGAGGAGCGCTCCCGTGGAGCTTCGCTGGCCCGCGCTCCGAAAGGAGCTGGAGGCGCTGCTGCGGGCAAAGCCCGGGTCACGCAACTTCAAGCGGCTGTCGGATGCCCTGCGAGGCTTCATCGAGCCCGCGGAATGGATTCGTGCGGAAGACAAGATTCGCTACGCGCTCAGCATCGGGCAGCCGGTCCACATCACCGTCTGCTCCAACAACGCCGACGACCTGTACTACCTGCCCTGGGAGCTGCTGCCCATGAGCCTCAATGGGCCGCCCCTGGTCGGGCTGGAGAACTGCCTCCTCCGGTATGAGTGCGGGGACAGGCCTGTCCGGGAGCCGGTTGCCTCGGCCCAGGGGCGCATCCTCTTCGCCTGGTCGGAAGCCGGTGGTGGAGTGCCCATGGACGGCCACCTGGATGAACTCCGCGCTGCTTGTGCCGCCGCTCAATTCCCTTTCATCGAAGAGGAGGACGTCCTTGAGCACGTGTCTCCGCGGAGCCTCGCGGAGAAGCTGTCGGAGACAGCTCGTCCCGTGACGGCGCTGCACCTGCTCTGTCACGGGTCCAAGGTGGACGATGGCGCCTATGGGCTCGTCTTCGACCCGTCCGAAGAGGGCGGTGAGCCAGAGCGCCTGGACCAGTGGCAGCTGGCCAACCTGCTCTTCTCATCCCGCCACGGCAGCCCCCTGCGGCTCGTCACCTTGTGCGCCTGCCAGGGCGGGGACTCCGGCATGCCCGCGCATCCCCTGGGAAGCATTGCCCGGATGTTCCATGTCCAGGGAGTCCCGGCGGTCATTGCCTCGCGGATGCCGCTGACCTGCGCGGGCTCCACCACGCTGACGCGGGCGCTCTACCAGAGCCTGCTCGTCCAACGGGAGGACCTGTGTACGGCCCTCTCGAGTGCGCGAAAGCAGCTGCAGCGGGAGCACTCCAGCTCGAGCGACTGGCTCTCCCTGCAGTTCTACGCGCCCGCCGACAGCCCGGCCGCGCTCACGCCCTTCAGCGCTCCGCCCGCGCGTCCCACCGCCCCGGCGGCCCGAGGTGACCTGGTCCTCATCTGTCACGAGTCGCTCAAGCAGACCCACGTGACGCCGACGGAAGCGGACGCACCGGAGCTCTTCGCCCACCGCCACGTCCGGCCGAAGCTCCTCATCGATCAACACCAGGCCATCGGCGAGCGCCGATGGGAGAACCTGGAGCCGGAGGTGGCTCGGCTCGCGGCAATGAACGGGGTGCTCCGGACCGCCTTCGCCGAGCGCGACACCGAGATTCTCTACTACGGGTTTCCCTACGTCCCGCTGGCCATGCTCGCGGGCTACCTCGCCGACGCGCGCCCGGTCCACGTGCTCGAGCACGACCGGACGCGACAGCGCTTCACCTGGCAGACGGACGCGGTGGCGGCCCACCCGTCGCTGGAAGTGGTGGCCCGGCACGGCGAGACAGGGTCCGCGGCCCGGGTGAGGGTGTCCATCTCCAACGAGGTCAGGCCCGAGGACTGCGCGCAGGTCCTCCCGGACTCCGACATCCGGCTGGACCTGCACTTCCAGATGAGCGCACCCGAGCGCGGCATCGTGCGGAGGGAGGCGCAGCTGCTGGAGTACGCCCAGGCCATTCGCCAGGCCATCGACCGGAACATCGGTGGCAAGCCCGAGTTCACCAGCATTCATGTCTTCGCCGCCGTGCCCGTGAGCATCGCGTTCCACCTGGGCCGGGCCCTGGCCTACACCGGGCTGCCGGAGTGCTTTGCCTACAACTACAACGCCGACGACGTGCCCCGGTACAAGTGGCGCCTGAGCCTCAAGGCAGCCGCCCGGGAGCAGCCGTCCATCACTGTCTTCTCTTCACCTTCTCAAGGGGGCAATACCAATCATGGCTGATATCCAGACATACATCGAGCAGTTCGACGACAAGATTCGCCTCAAGCGCTTGAAGGAGAACAAGGAGCTCATCGAGAAGCGCGACATCATCTTGAACAAGCTCCGTGAGCGCTTCGAGCTGATGCGCGAGGGCGATGACGACGAAGAGGGCATGGACATCCCCTTCTTCGCGTTCATCAACCAGGGCAGCTACGAGATGGGCACGGGTATCCACCCGGCCGAGGGGCAGGACTACGACATCGACGTGGGGCTGACGTTCAACGCCGCCAAGGAGGACTACCCCAACCCCGTCACGCTCAAGTCCCTGGTGGCCGACGCCCTGAAGGACCACACGGACCTCGGCACCGAGGTCCGGCGCTCCTGCGTCACCATCAAGTACAAGCGCGACGGCGAGCAGGCCTTCCACGTCGACCTCGCCGTCTACACCTACGACGACCCCAAGAGCGCCACGAAGCGCCTCTACATCGCCAAGGGCAAGGTGGGCTCGGGCGAGAAGGAGCGGTACTGGGAGGAGTCGGACCCGGAGGGCCTCGCGCTCTGGGTGGAGCAGCACTTCAAGGACCGGGATCAGGAGCAGTTCCTGCGGGTGATTCGTGCGCTGAAGCGGTGGAAGACGGAGAAGTTCAAGACGGATGGCCAGAACGCGCCATCGGGCATCGGGCTCACGGTGGCCGCGGGCCAGTGGTTCCAGCCGCACATCATCACCAGTGACGCTTTTGCCGCGAGGAGGAAGCCCGACGACCTGACAGCGATGCGGGGCTTCGTCGCGAAGCTGGTGAATGCGTTCCATCACGTAGGATCGAAGCAAGACGGGACGCCGCTCTACCGGCTGGAGGTGAAGGTGCCCGTCGCGCCCTGGAAGGACATCTTCGTGAAGATGACGGACGGACAGATGACGACGTTCCGCGAACGGCTCATCCAGCTCCGGGACCAGCTCGACAAGGTGATGCAGGAGCCGGACCCCGTCGACGCCTGCAAGCTGATGCGGGACCAGTTCGGCCCGGAGTTCCCCGTCCCCGACAAGTCGAGCACGGGGAAGAAGGCCTCGCCGGCCATCGCCACCGCCGCCACCTCGGCCTGACCGCATGCCCTCCCCCCTCACCACCCAGCAGGAAATGCACATCCGGGTGCTCCAGCAGCTTGCCCACAGCGGGCTGCTGGAGGACTGCGGCCCGCCGATATTGCTCCCCGGAAAGCAGCCAGGCACCCGCGACGAGGTGACGTGCTCGGGGCGGATGACCGTGGAGGGGCAGACCTTCTGGCTCCGCGTCCGTCTGCCTTGGGAGTTTCCCCTGTGCCTTCCCATCGTCTCGGTGGAGCGCAAGGAATCCGAGACCGTCCTGCCGCACTTCATCAATGACGATGAGGTGTGCTTCGCGTCGGACGTGGGCCTGCTCGACAGGCGTCGGCCCGAGGCCATCCTGCATGAGTCGCTCGAGCGGGTCCGCACCCTGCTCCGCGACATGCTCCGGGGGGACCGAGGGGGGGAGTTCCTCCGGGAGATCTCGGCCTATTGGTCCGCCATCTCAAGAGGACGTTGTATCGACTGCACCGTCACCGCGGACAACCGCCCGCGCTTCATCTCGGCCCTGTATCGGGGAACGGAATTGCAAGCGGTGGCGGACGCCGCCGACACCTATGCACGCTCATTGCCAGACAGGAAGGCCGAAGGCCTGACCGCGAAGAAGGCCCTCTATCTGCCGCTGGCCCCTGGTGACGACAACCCGTCCTTCCTGCCGGAAGAGCTCACGACGCCCGAGGGCCTCCGCAAGTACGCACGGCGAATGCCCGACGGGCTCCAGGATGCCCTGGCCAGGCTGCTCCATCGCTTCGACGTGAGCGAGCACCTGGTGGTACTGGGCCTCAAGAGGCCGCAGGGAGAGCGGGCCGTGGTCGGCGTCCACCTCAAGCGGCTGGAGCACGGCCACCCCCTGCTGCGAGACCGTACCGGTGCGCAGGTCGAGCCCATCGCACTGATGCGGAGGGACCCGGACTACCTGATCCCCAGGGGTGGCGCGGAGCGCGGGCTCCGGGAGCGCCGTGTGCTCATCGCGGGCTGTGGCTCCGTCGGAGGCTACATCGCGCTCGCCCTCGCGCGAGCGGGTGTCGGGGGACTCACGCTCGTGGATCCGGACCGCTTCCAGCCGGAGAATACCTTCCGGCACGTGTGTGGGATGCGCTGGCTTTTCGAGCCCAAGGTCACCGGACTCAAGGAGGAAATCGAGAGCGGCATCCCCTTTGTCTCCGTTCAGTCGATGGACGGCCGGCTCGAAAAGCTCCTCCAGGACGAGCCGGACACGGTCCGTGACCACGACCTGGTGATTGCCGCGCTGGGCCAGCCCACCCTCGAGCTCCATCTGAACGAGTGGGCCTGGTCGAACGCCGAGCACCCACCCGCTCTCTTCACCTGGCTGGAGCCCTACGGCCTGGGCGGACATGCCCTGCTGACCCACGTGCGAGGCCAGGACGCAATGAACCGCGGCTGTCTGGAATGCATCTACGACCGCGACCTGGGAAACCGTGCGGCCTTCGCCGACCCGGGAGGCACGTACACGCGGGACGTGCTCGGCTGTGGAAGCCGGTTCATGCCCTTCGCGGACCTCGACGCCCAACGCACCGCCGAGCTGGCCACGCGGCTGGCGCTGCGAGCGCTCCGGCGAGAAGCCCACGAAGCGCCGCTGCTGTCCTGGAAGGGAGATGCCCGCCAGTTCCAACAGGGAGGGTTCACTGTCACGCCGCGCTATGAGCAGGAGCAGGGCAAGCTGGAAGCCACCTGGCTCGACTATAGGCGCGACGACTGCCCCATCTGCGCGCCTGGACCCACCCCATGAGTGGGCGCCTGTTCCGCCGCGCGGGCGGTGCCGTGGTGAAGCTTGACGCGGCTGCGCTCACGGACCTGCTCCGCTTCAGGCAGTCAGAGTTCCAGCACGCGGAGGCCGGCGGCGTGCTGCTGGGCCGCCGCATCCTGGGCAGCGCGGACGTGGTCATCGACGAGGTGACCCCCCCCCTGGATGGAGACCGCCGGACCCGCACCACCTTCCACCGAACCCAAGCACGGCACCAGCAGGTCATCGACGCGCGCTGGAGCGAGTCCGGAGGAACGTGTCAGTACCTCGGCGAATGGCACACGCACCCGGAGCCCATTCCGGTTCCATCCCTCATCGATGTGCTGGACTGGTGCCGCCGCCTGGATGAGGACCGCTTCGACGGCGAGTCCCTCTTCTTCCTCATAATCGGCATCGACGAGGTCCGCGCCTGGGAGGGCTTCCGCCAGCCGCGGGTCATCGTCCCGCTGGACCCGTTGCCCGCGGAGCCCCCCGGAGGCATCACACCTGCGTCTTGAGCACATCCTTCAGGCCCTCCAAGGCATCGCGGCGCTCCGGCACGGGGAGGCCGCTGGTCTTCGCTGGAAGCACTACGACCCAACCACTCCGGTGTTGACCCCGGCCGACCAGCCGTGGGCCCGCGCGTGGAGTTCGACGGGATGCTGACGGACCACCACTCCTACAAACGGCTGGTGAAGGACATGGAGGCGCTCGGCCTGCGGCACCGGCAGGGCCATGACCTGCGCCGGACCATGATTTCCCTGGCCCGCACGGATGGCGCCCGGAAGGACATCCTCGAACTCTGCACCCACACGCCGCGTAAGAGCGGCAACACCATCGATCTCTACACCACGTTCCCGGGGGAGGCCCTCTGCGCCGAGGTGGCGAAGCTCCAGGTGCGGCGCCACGAGCGCAGCCAGTTCGCCCGGCTGCCCCTGGTGGCTTCAAGGGGAAAAGAAAACCCCGGCACGCCTGATGGCGCCCGGAGCTTTGCCACATCCCTTGCTACAGTCTCCCGGAAAGCTGAGTCCTTTCCGGGAGATACAGAGTGGAGGCGGCGGGAATCGTACCCGAGAAGCTCAGAACGTGTACTTCACCCGCGGTCACTCCTGGGATTGCCGCAGGTCCTTCTGGGAAGAGAGGGCGTACTCGTCCGCGCTGAAGGAGAAGGTCAGCAGCTCATGGAATGACTCGATCTCCTCCTCGCTCTTACCTTCCCTCTGGCGGGTCCCCTTCGACGTGACGACGACATCCGGAAGCAGGTGCTCGGGTTGCGGAACGAGCTCCCAATCGGAGGCATAATCATATGCGTAGCAAATGCCATCGCCCGAGCCCTCTTTGCCCTCCTCCCCCGGACACTCGACTCCGAAATACGTCTCCGCGATGCTCGGAAGGGTGCCCACCACATCGATGCTCTCCTGTCCCCCCCGGTCGGAGAGCAGGACGAGATCGGTGAAGAAACGGCGACTGTTGCCGTCGCTCACCTCCAGGATGGCGATGACCCCTCTTTCGCCAATCCCCCGCACGAAGATGCCTTGGGCCGCGTCAAGCCGGTGGGGCAGCACGATGATGGCCCGGTTGGCCCGCTCCAGCCTCCATCCGTCTTCCGTCTTGGAGAAGATGCCGCCGCCGATGAGCGTCGTTTCGTAACCGGAAGGTGTCTCCGTGAGGAACAGCATCTTCTCCTGCTCGCCCTCGCGGTAGGCGTCCCACTTCAAGGGATGAGCCTTCGGACGTGAGACCCAGAGGTCCTCGAGCCGGAGGAGCCGCCGCCGCTCGGCACCTGAAAGAGACCACCCGGAGGAACCATCCGCCGCGTCGACGCCCCCATACAGCGCGGCCATGGCCTTCTCGGGAGAGAACTCCCCGCTGAAGGCAGGCCCCACGCCCGCCGCCCGCCCTCCGCACGGCTCGCGGACATCCGGATATTTGTCACTGCGGTGGGTGTAGAACGCCTTCGACAGGGACGCGGGAGCCTCGTCCACTCGCGGAATCTCGAGCACCTGGGGCGCGGAGTCCTCCGCGTTCCGCGAGAGCGTCAGCTTCGTGCCGCGCTCCGTCTTCGTGACAGCGGAGACCCAGCGCTCGTCGGGAAAGAGAGCCTCGGGCGCGTCGGCCACGGCGAGCCAGCGCCCATGGAGATCCGGCAGGAGCCTCAGCAGGTAGGGCCGCCCGTTGCATCCGTTGATCCGCACAGCGTACGCCCCCTCGTCCGAGCGCTTCAGCAGTTCCCACTCCGATGGGAGCCTGGCCATGAGCGACTGAGCGGACGCGTCCAGGACGAACTGTCCGAGGCGCGGGCTCGAGGCGTCGTCCTCCGGCTCGGCGCTGCGGAAGAGTGCCTGCTCCAGCATGGGCGCCGACTCGAAACGGGTCCGCTCCAGAACCTCCTCGGTCAACGACTGGTGCTTCTTGTCGTATGTGAACTGGCCCCGGTAGACGGCGATCTGCTCGGAGTCACCCACGACGAACACGAACATCCGCTCCTTCGTCACGACCCGGTGCTTCACGCCCCGGACGAGGCCCGCGCTCTCGAGAATGCAGTCGTCGACGCTATTGCGGACGCAAGGGAACTCGAGCTTCGGGCCCTTCAGCGGTTTCTTCGCCCCGGCGAGCAGCTCGAAGTTGTGCTCGAAGAAGAGGTCGCTCCATTGCTTGCGCCGGAAGAAATCCCCGGGTACGAGCATCGCCGCCCGCAGGGCGCTCTGCTCGCGCTGAGCGAGCGTGCGCTGGGGGTCCCGGGCCTCCGCGTCGAACGTGTCCACGGAGGGCTTCTCCGCACCCAGGAGGGAAGCCGAGGCATAGCCCTCCTTGTCTCCACAGCGCACCTTGCGCCACTCGCCCTGGGTGGACCCCAGCGGGACACACTCGGTGCCGATCCCCACCTTCGTCAGACTCTCCGCCTCCGGGGAGGGCGCCTTGCGCAGGTGAATGGTGGAGCCAAGAACGTAGACCCGAGGCGCTGTGTCATGCCGCGCCCCGGCGTCACCGGAGTTGGACGCATCCCGGCAGGAGAGCAAGGCCAGTGCCGCGAACGACGGGAGCAAGCACCGGAGGCGAAGGGTCGAGACGCTTGGAGGAAAGGGCATGAACGGCGCGAGACTGGCACGGAGCGCTGGGGCGTGTCCATGCAAGGCATTGCGATCCGTACCTCCTTTCAGGAGTGGGTTCGACTCGAGGCGGCGGGATTCGAACCCGCGAAGCTCAGAACGTGTAGAAGTGGTCCATCGGCGTCGCGTACTCGATGCCGATGCCCAGGCCCGCGTTCGGCGCACGATGATAGAAGCGACCAAAAGAGGGCTTGGGACTCCATGGGTCAGTCGAAAATCGAGGTCCGGCGCATGTCCATGCGGCGCTCACCGGTAGCTGTTGTCGCACTGGTTCTCGTGGGTTTCCTCGTCAGCTCGCTGGTCGGCTGCAAGCACGACGATGTGAAGTGCTCGCGGCAGGACGTTCAGGACTCCGGCACAACAGTTGTGTCCGGGCAGAGCGGACAAGTCCCTGAGTCCCCGTTCTGCCAGCGGACGCCGCAGGTCCGCGATGCCATCACGCGGGCCGCCTGTCCGAAGTGCTCCTGCGAGTCGATCACGCCAGACCATCTGAAGCTGGTCCGCGAGCTGTCGCTGGCCGGGACTGGGCTGACCACGCTGCGGCCTGGGGATTTGTCTGGCCTCACCTCGCTGGAGAAGCTCGAGCTCACGGGGACTCGCATCAAGGTCCTCCCCGAGAGTCTGCCCGCCGAACTCAGAGCCCTCAAGCGCTTGCGGCTGGAGCTCTCTCTGAGCCTGCCCCGGTTTTGTGGACACACCTCATAAGTCGGCTACACGGGAGGTAGTGTTCATGGAGCGAAGGAAGAGGCGGAGTTTCACCCCGGAGTACAGGGCCGATGCGGTCCGACTGGTGCGC
>NZ_DBNGVP010000187.1:0-60969 GCF_057119385.1 Archangium sp.
CGCTCACGGGGCTCCCAGCCCCGACCAGCTCGCGCCTTCCGCCGGGAACCATCGAGTTTCGCGCGCCGGAGGCATGGCGTTTCAGCAGAGAGAACGATTCCGGGAGCTACGACTACAGCCCAGCGGACGAGCTTTGGGCCCTCGGGGTGTCGTTCTATTGGCTGCTGACGGACATCCTTCCGTTCGGGGACCGGGAGGACGAAGAAGAGGGAGGACTCGCGGAACGCATCCTCCACCAGACGCCTGTTGCTCCGCACGTCATCAATCCCCGCGTGCCGCGAGCGCTCTCGGACGTGTGCATGCGGATGCTGGAGAAGGACCCGGCAGCACGCTACGAGCGCGTGGTCGATTTCTGCGCGGCACTCGATGCGGCCATGGCCAACGCCGAGGTTGATGCAAGCTGGGACCTCCCGCTGTTCGAACCGGACACGCCCCACAACAGGACGACCGAGGAAGATCCCGCGCTGGTGGATGTGGCCGACTCGAAGCGCTGGCTCCGACGTTGGCTGAAGAAAGAGCGGCGGAGAGGCCGGAAGCCACCGAAGAAGGCTCCGGCTCCTGTTCCCGAGGCCGAAGTTCTCGCCGCCATCCCGGAAGAGAAGGCGCCCGCTGTTGCCGTTGCTCCTGTCCCGGAGCCGGTTGCGCCTCCTGCATCCCAAGCCCCGGCCCTTTTCGAAGCGCCACGAGCGGCAGCAGCTCCGATCCCTCCGGTGTCGCGTCGTCGCTCTCGTTTCGCCGCGGCAGCGGGGGGCGCGGCCATGGTGCTCGGCGCGCTCCTGTTCGCCACTTCGTTGCGCTCTCCCCCTGGGACGGTGCCACTCGATGCGTCGTCCGAGGCCACTCCCACTCGACAAGCCGAGTCCGGTCGTGAAGTGGCGCAATCCGCGAAGCCGCTGGATCCTCCAAGCGGAGAAGGCGCCGAGCCCGCGATGGGCTCCATTTCCGCGCCTGTGATGATGACGATGCTTCGCATGGACGACAGCAGCGAGAAGCCCCAACAGAAGAAGACGAAGGTTCTCGGACGCGCCGCCAAGGTCATCGGTACGGGCTTGGTTTGCAATGCGCTGGCGGGATGTCCGACCCCCCAACACGTGCGGCCGACTCCGGAACCTGCTCCGTGTCCGGCCGGTGCGGTCGAGGCCATGGCGGATAAGCTGGGCGTCCGCGTCGGGCAAAGTGTCAGCGCCTACCTCAATCCGGAAGGTAGCGCCCAGGTCATCACTGTTCACGAAGGCTCCGCCTCCGCCCAGTTGGGGCCCCGCCGAGCGGGTGAGTCAGGAGGCCGCATCTACCTCTCCGGCACACTCACCATTGGCGAGGAGCGCGTGTACGGTCGGTTCACCGAAGCGCGCGACCTGTTGGGGGATGGGCAGCCGTTCCCGGTGTGCTTCGAGATGTCGGACGGTCTTAAGGGCGGCAGAGGCGCCATCATCCGAGAGGGAGGTGGAGGTCCGGGTTCTGCGCGGATCTACTCCACGGTGGACGTGTGGGCCGTCCGCAGCTCCGATTGAGAGTCGGGGAATCGGACGGGAAGTGGAAGGACCGGGCCCGGACACAAGCGGGTCCGGAGACATGATACAGACGGGCACCGTTCCTGCCCTGGAGTGGGTGTCCCGTGTTTGCTTCATCGCCTGCCGCGTTGCTGATGCTGCTGCTTGTCGCGGGGAGTTCGGCCACCGCGAAGACGTGCCCTCCGCCAGGGGAGACGGAAGACCGCTGCATCGAGTTGACGGCGGACGGTACCAACGAGGTCTCCGAGGTACAGATCAGCCCGGGACAGCCCTCCACCTTTGTTTTCGACTCGGACTTACGAGCGGACGGGCTGACGCTGGAAGGCCGCGAGCGCTTCGAGGTCGCGGACCCTGGGAAGCGCACCCTGACGCTCGTTCCCTCCGAAGAGATACGCGGTGAGAAGCCCAGCAAATTGAGGGTGTGCTTCGCGGATGACGCGGCTCCTGCTTGCGCAACCTTCCGGCTGATCGTTCATCCCGCGATAGGGGAGCGGCAGGTGAGGATCTTCCGCAATCCGCGTCCAGTGGAGTCCGTCCAAGCCGATTTGAAGAAGTCCTACGAGGAGAACGCGAGACTGCGCGCGGAAAACGATCGGCTGCGCGCGGAGCGGGACAGACCGGATGGACTCTCGGGCCTGTTCGATTCCGGCATGATGGACGAGAAGGGCATCCCCTGCTCGAAAATCGATTTCATCCTCCGCCCCAAAGCGGCGCTGTCAGCGGGACGGGTCATCACCTGCCGGGCTCCTGGGAGGATGCTGGTGCTGGTGGACTTGAAGGCTCCGGATGATGCGGCGCCCTGGACGGCTCAAGGTGCCATGCTCACGGGCCCCAAGAGCAAAGAACTGAAGGGGTCCATCTGGCAGCCAAGGCCCCTTCTTCCAGATCAACCGCTCACTCTCTACATCGAAGTGCAGGCCGAGGACGTGCAGACCGTGGGCCCCTTCACCCTGAAGCTTTGGGAGGCTGACGGCCAACGAACCCTCGTCATCGGCAACGTGTCCTTCCCAGCTCTGGCCGAAGGGCCGGGGCTTTGATGCGAGCCCTCCCGCGTGTGTCGACGCGGGAACATGCTCATCGATCTGCACGCGCACTTCCTCGGGGGCGAGGCCTCGTGGTTCACCTCCACGATCGAGCCCAGCCCGCGCGGCGCCTCCGAGGTGCGGCGCTGCTACTGGAGGGATCTGGTGAAGCGCCTCCCCGCCGGAGCCGAAGCAGCGCCCTGACGCCTGACTTGTTGCCATGGGACCGGACTCCGGACAGAGTCACCATTCATGAAAACCCTGGTGGGATTGGGCTACTCCGGTTGGACCGAGAAGGCGCGCTGGGCGCTGGATCACCATCGCGTGGCATACCAGTACCGCGAACACATTCCGCTGCTGGGCGAGGTGCGTCTGCGGCTGCATGCGCCTTCCGGGCAACGCGGCACCGTCCCCCTGCTGCTGGAGGGCTCCAAGGCCACGATGGGCTCCTACGCGATCGCCCAGTGGGCCGAGCGTCACGGTAAGGGGTCTCCCCTATTCCCCGCGGCCTCGCTCCCGGAGCTCGAGCAATGGGAGCAGCGCGGTGACGCGATGCTGCGCGTGGGGCGCGCGTACATGGTGCAGCGGCTCATGCAGTTCCCCGAGGCCCAGGTGGAAGCCCTGCCCTCGTTCATCCCCGGGCTCGCCCGGGGGCCGCTGAAACCCATGGCGCGGATGGCGGCCCTCTTCCTCGCGAACAAGCACGAGGCGGCGAAGGATCCCGAGGAGGCCCTGCTGGCCACGGTCGTGCCCGGGCTCGAGCAGCTGCGCGCGGGACTCCAGGGCCGCAAATACCTCACCGGCACGTTCTCGTACGCGGACATCACCATGGCGCTGACGCTCCAGTTCATCCAGCCCGTGGACGAGCTCTTCATCCCGCTGGGGCCGGGCCGGAGGAAGGCCTGGACGCACCCGGCGCTCGCGGAGCGGTTCGCGGACCTGGTGCGCTGGAGGGATCAGCTCTACACCGAGCATCGGCCTGTTCCGGTCGGCCCCCACGAGAAGCCCTGAAGCCAGCTGTTCGCCAGACGGCATGTGCAAGGTGGAGTTCTCAACGGAAGTCGGGTCGCGGCTTCCGCAAGGATTTCCAGCAACACATTAATTACATGGAGATGCAGCAACCCCGGGGGGATCTCCATGAGCGAGCATCGCGTTTCAGGTGAGGCCGTCCTGAATACGGGGCATTCGGTCCCACCACCCGGGCTGCCCTACCGGGAGCTCTTCCTGCACCTGGCCGAGCATTCGCCGGATGCGGTCTTCACCAAGGATCTCCAGGGCCGCTACACCTTCATCAACGGCGCCGGGGCGTGCTTCCTCGGGCATGCGGTGGAAGACATCCTCGGCCACAAGGACGACGAGCTGGTGCCCCCAGGGGAAGCGGAGGCCACCATGGAGTTCGACCGGCAGGTGCTGCTGGCCGGGCGGGTGCTGCACTCGGAGATGAGCGAGCGCATGGCGGGGTCGCAGCGCGAGTGGTTCTCCACCAAGGGCGTGATCCGGAGTGAGGATGGGCAGGTGATCGGGCTGTTCGGCATTGCCCGGGATCTGTCCACCCAGCTGCGCGGAGATGAGGCCCGGCGCCGCAACGAGGCCCTCTTCCGCCTGGCGGTGGGCGGCAGCTTCGACGCCTTCTTCATCCTGCGGGGCGAGACCGAGGGGATGCGCGTCCTGCACCTCAACACCCATGCCGAGTCGCTGCTGGGCTGCCGCGCGCGCGAGGCCGAGGGGCACTTCCTCTCCGAGTTCCCGCATGCGGCCTTCATCGCGACCCCCGCGGCGTGCGAGGCCTTCTGGCGGACGGGCAAGCCCCAGACCGAGGAAGTGCTCCAGGAGACCTCCGGGAGCGGGCGCCGCTGGTTCCGCCGCGAGCTGCGGGCCGTGGGTGACTGTCTGGCCGTCACGGTCCGGGACATCACCGAGCAGCGCGAGAGCGAGGCACGCCTGCGGCTCAACGAGCGGATGGCCTCCATCGGGATGCTCGCGGCGGGCGTGGCGCATGAGATCAACAACCCGCTCGCGTTCGTCTCCAGCAACCTCGGCTTCATCCAGAGCGAGCTGCGCCAGTTGGAGCAGCCGGAGGAGGTGAAGAGCGATCTGCTGGAGGCGGTCGCCGAGGCGCGCGAGGGGGCCGAGCGCATGCGCCTCATCGTCCAGAGCCTGCAATCGCTCTCGCGAGGAGATCCGGTCTCCTCGCAGCCGCTGGAGCTCCACGAGGTGCTGGAGACATCCCTCCATCTGGTCAAGGGCAAGGTGTGCAGCCGGGCCCGGCTGGTGCGCGACTATGGCCAGCTGCCCCAGGTGCAGGGCAATGCCGTGCAGCTGGCCCAGGTCTTCGTGAACCTGCTGGTCAACGCCGCGCAGGCCATGCCCCAGACAGGTGGGGAGATCCGGTTGAAGACACGCGTCCAGGACGGCTCACGGGTGGTGGTGGAGGTGCGGGACACCGGCTGCGGCATCCCTCCCGAGAACCTCGAGCGCATCTTCGAGCCCTTCTTCACCACCAAGTCCGCGGGGGAAGGCACGGGCCTGGGACTGCCCATCAGCCACGAGATCATCCGCGCACTGGGAGGCGAGCTGTCCGTGGAGAGCACCGTGGGCGAGGGGACCACCTTCCGCGTCCTCCTGCCCACCGCGGCCGAGTCCTTCACGGACGCCCCGGAGTCCGCGGGCGCCTACGCGTCCCCCATCCCCTCGGCCTGAAACCAGGCACATCCCTGTACGAGCGAACACCCCGGCCCCCCCGAGAGAGGGAGCCGGGGCGTGGGAACCACGTCCTGGCCGCGTCAGCCCATCACGGCAGGCAGCGGTTGATGAGCGACTGGGTGTAGGAGTTGCTGGAGAAGCTCCACACGTTCCACGAGTTGCGCGAGCCCCAGCTGCCGTTCCAGCGGCGCAGCTGGTACCAGAGGCTCAGGTTGCCGCTGATGGGCTGCATGGTGACGGAGAGGTTCTGGCAGGTGCGCAGCGCGCCGTAGCGGAGCTCACCCGTGGCGGTGGCCGGCAGCGTCGTCTTCAGGATGTCCGCGCGGATCTCCGCGCCCGCCCGGGCGATGTAGATGGAGACGGTGGCCCCACCCACGGCGCTGATGCGCGCCCCCGGGGTGACGGTGACCGCGGCCGAGAGCAGCACCGGCGCGTTGCACGCCGTGTACGTGTACGAGTAGGTGCCATCCACCGTGCCGCTGGCGCCGATGCTGAAGGTCACCCGGATGCCCCACGGGTAGAAGCTCTTGGACAGGTTGAAGAACTGCATCGTGAAGCTGCCCAGGGAGCCGGAGCGCGTCTGGCCGCAGGTGAGGAAGTACTCGGCGGTGAAGTAGCGGTTGTTGAGCAGATCCAGGTAGGCCCCGAAGCGGCGCTTGAGGGTGCCGTTATCGTTCACCACGTCGGTGAGGGCGTAGGCCTTCAGCAGCGTGTACTGCCACGACCAGGCGTGGGCGGTGGCCTGGCCCAGCGCGCGCACGTAGAGGTCCGGGGTGTCGCGCACGTCCAGCTCGGCGAAGAGGCGGGCCTTGATGTCACTGCCGCCAATGTCGCGCTGCCAGGACCAGTAGTACGTCAGGGACTGGATGGAGCTGCTGGGAGCCTCGCGGCCACGGCGCTCCTGCACCGAGGCGATGAGCGAGCGCAGCCAGGCCTCCGGCTCCTGGCTGTAGCGCACCAGCAGCAGCGAGTCCACGAGCGGCGACTGCATCTTGCGCAGGGCCTCCACCGCCGAGCCACGCAGCAGCGGCGAGGCGTGCTGCAGGAAGGGGGCGATGACGCTCACCGACGCCGGGTGGCCGGCGTTGCCGAGGGCGCTCAGCAGGTGATCCTGCTCCGTGGTGTCACGCGCGGAGGTGAGCTCGCGCTCCAGGCGCTCCACGATGCGGGACGCCTCCAGCGGGCGCACGCTCAGCAGCTTCTCCGTCATGGCGCCCAGGACCAGGGTGGCCTGGGTGCGCAGCGGCGAGGACGCGTCCGCGCTGAGCCGCTCCACGCTCTGGACGGCCGCGGGCAGGGGCCGCTCGGCGAGCGAGAGCGCCACGAGGGCCTGATCCTTCGACTCGAGCGAGGCCCTCGGGGACAGGACGACGCCGTCGAGCAGGAGGGACTGCGCCTCGTCGGTGCCGAGCGAGCCCAGCGCGCCGATGGCGGCCGGCAGGAGCTCGGGAGCGAGGACGCCCCGGCGCAGGGACTGGCCCAGCTCACGCACCGCCACGGGGCTGGCCCGCAGCGTGGCGAGCAGCCGGTTGAAGGCCTCCGGGCTGCGCGGATCCATCCGCAGCAGGGAGAGGTCCTCGGAGAGCAGCGCCTGGACCTGCTTCGGATCCGTGGGCACCTCGCTCCCGGCGCCGTCGTCGTACGGAGCGGCCATGAGGCCACCGGCGACATACTCCGCACCCGGGGGCTCCACCTCGCCCCGGTAGCTCACGTCCACCAGGTCCATCCGCCCTTCGCTCACCAGCTCCGACCACATCCCGGCGCCCTCGCCCGCGTAGGGGCTGGCCTCCTTGGACACCGAGTTGGCGACTTCGCGCGAGCTGAACGACTCGACGACGCCGTACTTGTCACTCACCACGGACTCGCTGCTGCTCTCGAGGTTGAAGTCCCGCGCCTCGATCGTCCGGTCCGCGAACGCGAGGTAGTCCTTGTCCGTGCGCTGCTTCCTCACGAAGAGCTGCTCGCCCTCCCGGAACGCCTCGTACTTCGCGCGGTAGATACCGGAGACGTCCTGCTCCTGCGCCTCGAAGGCCCCCACATCCTTCACCGAGGACTGGAGCGCCGAGATGATGCCGCGCTTGAGGTTGATGGTGCCCGGGCTCTCCTTCGCGGAGTGGAGCAGCTCGCTGACCTGGCCGTAGGCGTTCTGCTTGAAGTAGACGGGCCGGGCCAGCTCCGCCATCAGCTCCGGATCCCGCTCCTCCTCCACCATCGCCCCGTCCTCGTTGTAGCGGGAGATCCGCGGCTCCTCGAGCGACAGCGCCAGCAGGTACGTCTCCGCATCGAGCTGCTCGACCAGAGTCACCCGCGCCAGGGCGTCGAACTGGGTGGCGTTCTCGCTCTGCCCCACCTGCTTCTCGTCCTGGTTGAACGTCCGGCCCTGCACCTTGGCGGACCACTGATAGGTATACGAGAGGCCCTTCTCATACCGGAGCGGGAGCGCCGAGGCCGCCGCCATCTGGCTCGACGGCGCCTGCCCGGCGTGCACCGTCAGCGGCGCGGCCGCCGACAGCAACAGCGTGCCCAGCATCAGCACGGGGCGGAGAGACTGGATACGGATGGACATGATTTTCATGAATTGCCCCCTGAACGTGGGAAGCCTGATTGGCTTGCCCCTCGCGTTTTGAAGCAATTCTCTTTTATTCCAGTCAGACCGGTTCTGACAAGACATCAACACTGAAAAAAAACATGTGGACGCGAAAACAACACCCCGGCGCATGCCTTCCGAGGCAATCCAAACCACGTGTGTCTTGACAGGCAACACGCCGGGGAGGTGGCTGTTGCCTCGGAGGCAACACCCCCGGAGTGAAGGTGCCCGGCCCTCAGCGCAGGGGCAGGGACACCATCGCCTCGGCGAAGTGCTCGAACACCTGGTTCGCGGTGAGCGTGGGCTGCTCGTCGATGTTGCCCAGCATCAGCGCGAAGACGACGCGGGGGTGCTCCGGATCGTTGGGGCGCTCGGCGACGCCCACGAAGGCCTTCTGCCCCGAGAGCGTCCCCGTCTTGGCGCGGATGAGCCCCTTCGCCCCGTTGGAGGCCGCGGTGTTCGCCAGCGTGCCGTCCACGCCCGCGATGGGCAGGCTCTCCAGCAGCGCGGGGCCGTACGGCTCCTTCAGGCTGGTGTAGATGACCCCCACCAGCCCCTGCGCGGTGGCCACGTTGTAGCGCGACAGCCCGCTGCCATCCGCCGCCCTCAGCAGGCGGGGAGAGATGCCCCGGCGCGTGAGCTCCTGCGTCATGGCGTCGCGCAGCGCGGTGTAGCTCTCGGTGCCCGTGCGCTCGCGGGTGAAGCGCAGGCCGAGCCGCTCGGCGTACAGGTTGAGGGACTCCTTGTTCGTCACCTTCACCAGCTCGGCCAGGGACGGGCTGACGAACTCCAGGAGCGGCTCGCTCGTGGTGGCCGAGGGCACGGCGGCCATCCGCGGCGCGACCGGCGCGCGCCAGATGCCCCGCACGGCCAGGGACTCCTCCAGGCACGAGGTGAACAGGGCCTGCGGATCGTCGATGGCGACACGCATGTTCGCCTTGCGCGGGCACTGCTCCGCCGTCGAGCGCCACACGCAGCGGATGCGCCCGCTGCCCCGCTCACGCACGCAGCCAAGCCCGGCGCGCTGGGCGTTCGGCTCGAGGTACACGACGGTGGGAGGCGCCTCGAAGGCCGGGCTGTAGCGCACCGTGATGGGCCGGCGGGGTTGCTCGGTGCACTCCTGGCCCTCGGGGCGCTCCAGCGACAGGTCCACCACGTTCTCGCGGAAGACGAAGAGGGACGGAGCCGCGCTGTAGGCATAGGCCGCGTCATCCCAGGCCCAGCCCGGGCCGAAGAGGCCATGGGGCCCCTCGTCCGCGTTGTCCACCCGCACCGCGCCGAGCCACTGCCGGATGCCCCGGGTGTGAATGGCCTCGGCGAGCTGCTCGCAGGCCACGGCCGTCTCGGGGAAGCGCCACGAGCCCAACGACGGATCTCCCGAGGCCTCCACCACGAGATCCCCGAGGAAGAGGTTGCCCAGCTGCGTGCCCTCGAGCCGCACCGGCGTGCGGAAGCGGTAGTCCGGGCCGAACGCGGACAGCGCCGCCGAGGTGGACACCACCTTCATCGTCGACGCGGGCAGCAGGCGCACGTGCGGGTGGCGCGCGTAGAGGGGCGTCCCCGTGGCGGCGTCCACCATGAAGACACTGGCGAGCGTGCCCTCGCTCTCGACGGACTCGAAGAGCGAATCCGCCACCGAGATCAGAGACGGCGGCGGCGGACGGTTCGTCGTCGCGCGGGGAAGACAGGCCGGCAACACGAGGGCCGCCAGCAGGAGCGTCGCGAGGGGGGAACGGCGCATGGAGCTCAAGCTACCGTCCCCTCTCCGAGGTGTCGACGCTCGGGCGGGGTGGTTCCCGCCGCCGCCGTGCGCACGTTCACAGAGGGGGCAAGGGGGCCTCCGCCACCCACGGAAGAATTCCCGGACGCAACCCCGGGAAGCATTCGTCCGATAACGAACTCAACCCCTCCTCTTCCGTGGCGGAGCCCTCGATGACGACCATTCGCAAGACCCCTCAGTCGGCCCCCTCCGTGTCCAACACGAGGACTTCCGAGTCGAAGCCCGCCACCGGCACCACCGCCACGAAGCCCACCAACGAGGCTCGGGGCCTCGCCTCCGGCGTGAGCAGCTTCACTTCGGCGCGCACCTCGCCCGTGGCCCTGCGGACTCCGGCTTCGCCCGAGGTGCTCGCCCTGAAGAACACCGCCCCGGCGGACGCCTCCGCGACGGGCGGCTCGACTCCCGAGCGGCGGGTCTCCACCGACTTCCTCAACCTGCGCACGGCGCCCACCACCGTGGGCAACACGCCCACCGCCATCATCCCCCCCGGTGCGGAGCTGCAGGTGACGCCGGACGAGACGGGCGCCACGCGCAAGGACGGCTTCGTCCACGTGTCGTGGAATGACGGCACGACGCAGCGCGGCGGCTGGGTCTCGGAGCAGTACACGCGGGCCTCCTCGGCGCCCCGGCCCCGGACGGAGACGGACGCACAGGCCATGGAGCGGGCACAGGGGCTGTACGTCAACCAGTTCACCGCCGAGACACAGGTGAGCGGGGACGGGCGCAACGCCAACTGCGGCCCCACCTCGGTGGTGATGGCGCTGCGCGATCAGGGGCTGACGCTGCCGGACATCCCCGGGGTACCGAACAACGGCACCGATGGGGCGGACGTGCAGGCCGCGCGCTTCCACATGTACAACGGCGCCGACAGCGCCCGGGACGGCGTGGTGCCGGTGGATCCGAACAACCCCGACGCCGGCTACCAGTACGCGCCGATGAGCGGCGAGGGCAACGAGAACAGCACCTATACGGAGTTCGGGGGTGTGCAGCGCGCGGTGGAGGCCGCCGGAGGCGTCGCCGAGTCCATCTCCGCCGACTCGGCGAGCGTGGCCCAGGCCGTGAGCGAGGGCAAGGCGGTGGTCATCTCCGGCAACTTCGTGGAGGTGCCACCCGAGGGAGGCCCGGCGCGGGAGAAGACGGACACGTGGGCGCGCGGCGGCGGCGCCGAGGAGCACCTGGTGACGGTGACGGGCGTGACGTCCGAGGGCAACTTCATCGTCTGCGACCCGGCGCACCCGGACAAGGGCCCCATCGAGGTGACGCCCGCGGAGCTGGACGCCTTCATGCGCGGCAACGCGGGCGCCATGTCCGTGGACGGCACGCCCTAGTCCCGCCACACCCCTCCACTCCTCCGGAGAGTCCCCCATGACCGTCCGACGCTCAGACTCGAGCACCCCGCGCACCGAGACGCCCAAGGTCTCCACGCCCACGAAGTCCTCTCCCGAGAAGGAGACGCAGAAGACCCAGGCCCCGCCGCGCAATACCGCCGTGGACACCTTCGAGGCCCCTCCCCGCCCGGCTCCGGTCCAGCTGGCGGCCACGCGCGCCTCCGCGCTCATCGATCCACGCATCGCCACGGAGGCGCGGCTCCAGGTGCAGACCCCCCAGCGGAGCCAGGGCCCCAACGGCTCGATGGACGTGAGGACGGTGGCCTACCAGAACGATCAGCAGTCGGGAGGCAACCACAACGTCTACGTGCGCATCCTCGATGCGAGCGGAAAGGAGATTCCCCCGGAGGATCTCACCCGCTACTTCGACGTCCAGTTCACCCATGGGCCGGGCCAACCCGTCACCTCGGCGAGCCCCAAGCTCAACGACGCCTACGGGGTGAAGCAGGACGCCTGGACGACGAGCGAGAACACCGGTGGGCCGACGCAGGGGTATTTCGACATCCCCATGTGGGGCGGCAACGCCATGCAGGTGTGGGTGACGCCCAGGGACGTGCCGGGCAACCCCTACGCGGGCTTCGGCAGCCAGCAGGTGGGCCCCTTCACCATGCCCGCCAACCACCACGTCAACTTCCTCGTCTCCTTCCAGGCAGTGCCGGCCGGCGCGCAGCAACAGCCTCCGCCCGTGCAGCCCCCGCCCATGCAGCCTCCACCGGTACAGCCCGGCCCCTCCGAGCCGCGGCGAGGTGCCGAGGGCCCCGAGGTGCTGGCGATGCAGCAGGAGCTCGTCCGGACGGGCTACCTCACGCAGGCGCAGATGGCGACGGGTCCAGGCACCTTCGGCCCGGCGACCGAGGCGGCGCTGTCCTCCTTCCAGCGGGACCAGGGCCTGCCCGTCACCGGCGCCTACGACGCGGCCACGAGGCAGGCGCTCGCCGCGGCCCCCACCCAGGGCCAGCCCACGCGCGCCGATCTGGGTGAGCTGGTGGAGGGCGTCTACCGCTCCGAGCTCGGGCGGGCCAGTGATCCGGCCGGCAAGCAGACCTGGATGGACTTCGCCGGGCGGCAGCGCGCCCAGGGCAAGACGGACGCGGAGATCCGCGACACCCTGGTGGCCATGTTCCGCCAGAGCGACGAGTACCGCGACCGCGGCCCGGGCCAGGTGCGGAACCCCACGCCCGTCACGCCTCCCGTGGGCCCCGCTCCGGTGGGGGCACCCGGCTCGGTGTACGCGCCCTACGAGGTCGTCCCCGGCATCCAGGTCAATGGGCGGCTGGGCGCGCACTGGCCCGTCGCCTACGATCCGGGCAACACCGCCCAGGTGGACGCCGCCATCGCGAAGATGAAGGAGCTCGGCGTGGGCTACACGACGATGAACCTCGCGCCCTCCGAGCTCGACGATCCGAAGCGCAAGGAGCAGATCCAGCAGGTCTTCGACAAGCTCCAGGCGGCCGGCATCACCCCCACGGTCCGTATCTACGAGCCCTCCCCGCCGGACCAGTGGAACGCGGAGACGATGACGCGGATGTCGGACACGGCGGTCGCGCTGGGGAACATGGGCGTGCGGCTCATCCAGCTCGGCAACGAGCCCAACATCGAGACGGGCCTCGAGGGGCGCCAGGGCCAGGTGAGCAAGGAGCAGTACCTGCAAGACTCGGTGGCGAGGCAGGTGGACGCGCTCGCCGCCATCCAGGACGCGCTCGCCCGCGAGGGCCTGTCCGGCCAGGTGAAGGTGGGCATCCCGCCCATGGCCGCCGGAGCCAGCGACGAGGCGCCCTTCGCCTTCGCCCCGGACACCTACTTCAAGGCGCTGGTGCAGGGCATCGCCGAGCACGAACGGACCTCCTCGCCACCGCGCCGGCTGGTGGATTGGATCGCCACGCACACCTATGTCTGGGAGGACGGAGTCAACACGGGCACCAGCCCCGGCAGTGGCGGCGCCCGGGGTCAGATGGGATGGGGACCGGAGACGGGCCCCTGGTACGAGAAGTGGGCCCGGGAGGCGCTCGGCTACGCGCCGAAGTCGCTGTCCACCGAGGGCGGCGCCTCACCGGACTCCTTCCGCGTCGACAACACGGCCCAGGTGGCGCGCGAGCTGGACACCACGCTGGAGCAGCTCCGCGACAACCCGCGCCTCACCGGCTGCCTGTGGATGGAGTGGGAGTCCGTCACGGGCAGCAACAACTGGGATCGCAGCATCTTCGTCCCGCGCGACGGCCACGCGGACGGCGCCTGGCGCGAGGCGCTCCCGGCCTACCGTGACGCCTGGCGCGAGGCCAACGGCGGCTGACGGAGAGGGGGCAGGCCCCACGGCCTGCCCCACCCCGGGCCGAAGCTACTTCCTGGCCAGGTAGTCCTGGAGCGGACGCACCGTCTGCTCCTTGCGCAGCAGCGCCTCCAGCGCCCCCACCGCCATCCGAGCCGCCTGCACCGTCGTGTAGTACGGCACGCTGTGCATCAGCGCCTCGCGCCGGATGGAGAAGCTGTCGGCGATCTCCTGCTTGCCGAACGTCGTGTTGATCACCAGGACGATCTGCCCGTCCACGATCTTGTCCACGATGTGCGGCCGGCCCTCCTGCACCTTCAGCACCTTCTGCGTCTCGATGCCCTTCGTCGCCAGGTACTGGTGCGTGCCACCCGTGGTCACGATCTGGAACCCCAGCGAGCGCAACCGCCTGGCCAGATCCACCACCGCCGGCTTGTCGTCGTTCTTCACCGAGATGAAGACCTTGCCGCTCCTCGGCAGCTTCACGCCCGCCGCCTGCTGGCTCTTGGCGAAGGCCGACGCGTAGTCGTCCGCGATGCCCATCACCTCGCCCGTGGACTTCATCTCGGGCCCGAGGATGACGTCCACTCCCGCGAAGCGCGCGAACGGGAACACCGACTCCTTCACCGCCACGTGCCGGAACTCGGGCTCCTGCGTGGCGCCCAACTCCTCCAGCGTCTTGCCCACCATGCACAGCGAGGCGATCTTCGCCAGCGCCACGCCCGTGGCCTTCGAGATGAATGGCACCGTGCGGCTCGCCCGCGGGTTCACCTCCAGCACGAAGATCGTCTTGCCCTGGATGGCGAACTGCACGTTCATCAGACCCACCACGCCCAGCTCCTTCGCCAGGGCCATGGCCTGATCCTTCATCCGCTCCACCAGGTCCGGCGACAGCGAGTGCGGCGGCAGCGTGCACGCCGCGTCACCCGAGTGCACGCCCGCCTCCTCCACGTGCTCCAGCACGCCGCCCACCAGCACCGCGCCCGTCTTGTCCGCCACCAGATCCAGATCCACCTCGGTGGCGTCCTTGAGGAAGCGGTCGATCAGCACCGGGTGCTCCGGCGACGCGCTCACCGCCTCGCGCATGTACCGCTCCAGGCTCTGCTGGTCGTACACGACCTCCATCGCCCGGCCGCCCAGCACGTACGAGGGCCGCACCATCACCGGGTAGCCGATGCGCTCGGCCACGCGGTAGGCCTCCTCGTGGCTGCGCGCCACGCCGTTCTCCGGCTGCATCAGCCCCAGCTTTTCAATCAGCTGCGCGAAGCGCTCGCGGTCCTCGGCCCGGTCGATGGCGTCCGGCGGCGTGCCGAGAATGGGCAGCCCCGCCTTCTCCAGCGGCACGGACAGGCGCAGCGGCGTCTGCCCGCCGAACTGCACGATGGCGCCCACCGGCTTCTCGCGCTGCGACACCTCGAGCACGTCCTCGATGGTGAGCGGCTCGAAGTACAGACGGTCCGACGTGTCGTAGTCCGTGGACACCGTCTCCGGGTTGCAGTTGACCATCACCGTCTCGTACCCGGCCTCGCGCAGCGCGAAGGCCGCGTGCACGCAGCAGTAGTCGAACTCGATGCCCTGGCCGATCCGGATGGGGCCGCTGCCCAGGATGAGCACCTTCTGGCGCGGGGTGGGCGGCGCCTCGTCCTCCTCCTCGTACGTGGAGTAGAGGTAGGGCGTGTACGCCTCGAACTCGGCGGCGCAGGTGTCCACCCGCTTGTATACGGGCCGGATGCCCTTCGCGTGCCGGCGCGCCCGGACATCGGCCTCGGTGCAGCCCAGCAGCTGCGCCAGGTACTTGTCCGCGAAGCCGTCCGACTTCGCCGCGCGCAGCACCTCGTCCGGCACCTTCTCCAGCTTGCCGAACTCCTGGATGTGCTTCGCCTCGTGCACCAGCGCCTGGATGTGGCGCAGGAACCACGGATCGATGGCGGAGAGCTCGTGCACCTCCTCCACCGTCATGCCCTCGCGGAAGGCCTGCACCACGTAGCCGGGCCGCTCGGGACGGGGTACGCGCACGTAATCGCGCAGCACCTTGCGCCGCTCCTCCTTGTTCTCGGGGAGTTCGGGAGCCTCCAGGCCGGTGCGGCCGGACTCCATGGAGCGCATGGCCTTGAGGTAGGCCTCGCGGAAGGTGCGGCCAATGGCCATCACCTCGCCCACCGCGCGCATGCTGGTGGTGAGGGTGCGGTTGGCGTGGGGGAACTTCTCGAAGTTGAAGCGCGGCACCTTCACCACCACGTAGTCCAGCGTGGGCTCGAAGGAGGCCGGGGTGTCGCGGGTGATGTCGTTGCGCAGCTCGTCCAGCGTGTAGCCGAGCGCCAGCTTCGCCGCCACCTTGGCGATGGGGTAGCCCGTGGCCTTCGAGGCCAGCGCGCTGGAGCGCGACACGCGCGGGTTCATCTCGATGACGACGATGCGGCCGTCGCGCGGGTTGACGCCGAACTGGATGTTGGAGCCCCCCGTGTCGACGCCGATCTCCCGGATGATGCGCATGGAGGCTTCGCGCAGCCGCTGGTACTCGCGATCCGTGAGCGTCTGGGCCGGGGCCACGGTGATGGAGTCACCGGTGTGCACGCCCATGGGATCCAGGTTCTCGATGGAGCAGACGATGATGACGTTGTCCGCCGAGTCGCGGACCACCTCCAGCTCGTACTCCTTCCAGCCGAGCACGCTCTCCTCGATGAGGATGGTGCTGGTGGGGCTGGCCTTGAGGCCGGAGCGGCAGATGGCCTCGTACTCCTCGCGGTTGTAGGCGATGCCGCCGCCGGTGCCCCCCAGGGTGAAGGAGGGGCGGATGATGGCGGGGAAGCCGATCTCGTCCGCCAGGGCGAGGGCCTGGTCGATGGTGGTGGCGTAGCCGCTCTTGGGCAGGGCCACGCCGATGCGCTCCATGGCCTGCTTGAAGAGGAGCCGGTCCTCGGCCTTGTTGATGGCCTCGAGCGAGGCGCCGATGAGCTTCACCCCGTACTTCTCGAGGATGCCCTGCTCGGCGAGCGCCTTGGCGAGGTTGAGCGCCGTCTGACCGCCCATGGTGGGGAGGACGGAGTCGGGGCGCTCCTGGGCGATGATCCGCTCGGCGACCTCGACGGTGATGGGCTCGATGTACGTGCGGTGAGCAAACTCCGGATCGGTCATGACCGTCGCCGGGTTGCTGTTCAAGAGGACGACCTCGACGCCTTCCTCCCGCAGCGCCTTGGTGGCCTGGGTTCCTGAGTAGTCGAACTCGACCGCCTGGCCGATGACGATCGGGCCAGAGCCAATGACGAGAACCTTCCGGATATCGTTACGCTTGGGCATCGAGGGGGGGCCAATAGCAACCTTCGCCCCCGCTTGCACCAACCGTGTGAAACGGGTAGCGGGGGGAGGAAGGGGGGAGGCCTGCCCGGCGGCAGGGAGGTCGATCCCAGGCGGCCGTGCGCTCTGCTAGGCTGTGCTCCGTTTTCCGGAGGTTTCATGCGTCGCTGGTCTCTGGCCCTGCTCGTTACCCTCGCGTCACCTGTCCTCGCCCAGGAGGCCCAGGAAGCTCCCGCCGCCCCGGCGGCCGAGCCGGCTCCGGCGCCCGCTCCGGCCGCCGAGCAGGCGGCACCCGCTGGGGAGCAGGCAGCTCCGGCTGGGGAGCAGGCTCCCGCCGAGAGGCCGCGCCGCCGCCGCAGGCAGGAGGCCGCCGCCGAGGCAGCCGCCCCCGCCGCCCAGCCCTCCGCGGCCCCCGCTCCGGCGGCCCCGGCGCCTGCACCGGTCGCGGCTCCCACCGCCCAGGCTCCGGCTCCCGCGGCCCCGGCTGCCCCTCCCGAGCCCGGCAGCGTCCAGGAGCAGGTGCGCGACGAGGCCCGCTACCTGGTGGGCTACCTGCTCACCGGGGACGTGCGCAGCACCGTGCCGATGCTCTCCTTCCCCTTCCAGCTGGAGGAGCGGAGGTTCGACGCGCCCGAGCCGCTGGTGGTCACCTGGGTGAAGGAGCTGCGCAACAAGCGGACGGACCTGGTGACGCTCTACGACGTCGAGGTGCTGCCGTACGCGGAGATGGAGAAGAAGTACGGCAAGCCGCCCGCGCGGCTCGGCATCAACATCCCGCGCGGCACCGAGGTGTACGCCGCGGTGGCCAACCTCTCGGGCCACGCGGCGGTTCTGCTGTACCGGCAGGACGGCGAGGGCTGGAAGGCGTTCGCCTACACGGACTGAGTGCGGATTCCGGAACTTCGGGGCTGACGGCCATCGAAGAAGCAGAGCCCCTCGTATAATCGGGGTGTACTCGAGAGAGGGGCACTCATGAGGGTCGGGGTACTATTGCTCGTTGGCTCCATCCTGCTCGGCTCAGGGTGTGGTCATGAGCGCTCGGGCTCCATCCGAGAGCCCTCCGCTCCTGTCCGGCAGGAGCGTGGCGGGTCCGAGGTCGAAGACGAAGGCGTACGAGCCAAGGGGAGCACTGTTTCTTCCCGTGTCTCGGTGCTCATCGCCAACGGGCAGTTCGCCGAGGCAGAGGCCCTGATCGCCGAGGGCGTGGCGTCGGGACTCATCTCCCAGCCCCATGCCACCCGGTTGCTGGAGCGCATCGCCCAACTGAACATGAAACTGGGCGAGATCTCCGCGAGGCTCCAGCGCGCTCCGGACTTCCCCTCGCAGCTCAAGGACTACACGCTGTTTCAGATCAAGCAGATGCTGGAGAGGGGCGACTACAGCCTCGCCACGGAAGCCCAACTGAGAATGGCCAAGAAGCTGCTCGAGAACCCGGATCGCTTGATGGACAAGGTGAGGTAGGCCGTGGCGCATCTCAGCCTCGATGAGCTGACAGCCATGTTTCAGGCAGCCCGGAAGGAGGGAGAGGCCGACAAGGACAATCCCGAGCAGCTCCGGCTCCACCGCGAACTCCTCGCGGCCTGTCCCGCGTTCACTCCCAACCTCCTGCGCCTCGCGCGGCTACTCCAACTCATCGATCAGCCCGACGTGGATGCCCCGGAGTCGTTCTCGGAAGCCCAGCGGCTGCTGGAGCAGGCGGTACAGAGCTCGGAGCGAAGTGCTCCCTCGCTGGTGGAGCTCGGTTACTTCCTGGACGATCTCCGCAACGCCCCGGAGGACGCGTTCGCGCTCTACCAGGAGGGGGCAGAGAAGTCGTTGGAGACGCTCGAGTACGCGTGGGCGGGGATGATCCGGTACTGGACCGACAAGCGAACCCGTGAGTCGCTGACACAGGCTCTCCAACTCGGGGAAAAGGCGCTGAAGGTCTTCCCCGAGTCCGAGCGCATCCTCTACTACGTCGCGGACGCAAGGCGTTACGCCGTGCAGCAAGGCATCCTCGCAGCCAGGGAAGAGTGATGACCTTCACCTGGAATCAGACACCCATCAAAAGGCCCGATGCGCCAGGGCCCGCCACCGCTACTCGCCCGCCTCCTTTTGTTCTCGCCTCCTCCGCACCGCATGGAGTCTCTCCACGGCGGAGAAGGGGAAAAGGGCCCGGTGGTGGATGTTCTCGTAGAACGCCGCGAGATAGCGCTCGCTCCCAATCTGGATGACGGCCTGAGGTGGGGGTTCGGCCTGACCGCTCCACCAGGCCTTCGCCTCGTCACGCGTGTTGAACGTGGCCACCACCGGGGGGAGCCCGTTTCGCGTCATCTCCTCGATATGGATCGCGATCGCCAGATCCGGAACGAGCGCACGGCGTTGTTCGTCGCGAGACGAAAGGACGACGTGGTACTCGTCCGCGATCAACACGAGGGCCAGATCGGGCGACGTGGGTCTTTCCCTGACCCAGACTTCTGCTTCGTCGCGGGTGTTGAAGGAAGCGATGACCCACGGGGGAGCATTGGATTCATCATCACGGCGGTAACGCTCGAACTCATAAGACTGCCCATTGCGCCAGACGAACCAGAGCGCATCGATGGCGAGGAGAAACAACTCCTTCTCCTCGGGAGACCGGGCATGTTCCCGGCTCTTTCCGAGCAACTCCTGTGCTTCGAGCATGCGGTCGAAGATCTTCACTGCGCCACCGCCGTGAATCGGGGCTCGCCATCGAACTCCGAGGACGCCAATGCAGCCGCCGGAATCAACACGATGAGCACTCCAGGGGGGAAGGCCACGACGAAGGCAACTCCTGCAATGACAACCGTACTTCCCACCAACAATCCGTCGCGGTTGCGCTTCAACCAGTCAATCGCTTGATTCGTGGCCGAGAACTCTTGAGGGCGGCGCCTCTGCAACTCCTCGCAATCGCGGTACGGCTGCCAGCAGCCCTTCCTGCAATGAGCCGACTTGGCGCGATACGAAGTGATGTGCGAATAGTCCTCGGACAGAGGCTGACTCAGGCAATTATCAATGCACGCGTCCAACTCCGCATGACAATCTCGCGCATGCGCAGCCGCGAGTACGATGCGCCCATATGACCGCTCCGCACGCGGTTGGAACCTGAATTGCGAAAGGTCGAATTCCGCGATGGGGCGCCAGCTGTGGGTGAGGTGACCGCCAGGGGTCTCCTGGATGACGAGCACGTACTGGTCGAGTTCCTCAACGGCTGGTGACGAACCGCCACCCGCCATCCCCATGGACCCACGGGTGCTCACGTCATGGGCCGGCCCCTGACCTGCCGGCCCGGATGCACAGCCCGATATGAGCACTCCCAAGAGGACCACCACCGCGCCCAGGTTCACGATTCTCATCTGGCCGAACCTATGCGGGTGATGTGGGCGGTACAAGCGTCTCAGCGCGTGGAGCCCACGAACTCGCGGAAGCGATCCAGGCCCTTGCGCAGCTGCTCGCGCGAGGTCGCGAAGCTCATCCGGAGGTAGCCCTCCACGCCGAACGGAGCGCCCGGCATCGCGCCCAACCGGAAGTCGTTGAGCAGGATCTCCGAGATCTGCATCGAGCCCGTCACAGGCTCGCCCTTGTACGTGCGCCCCAGCAGTCCACTCACGTTGGGCAGCACGTAGAAGGCGCCCTCGGGACGCCGGCAGCGCACGCCCTCCATCGAGTTGAGCGCGTCCACCACCATGTCCCGCCGCACCCGGTACTCCTCCACCATGGGCGCGAAGATGTCCTGCGGACCCTCGAGCGCCGCCAGCGCCGCCTTCTGCACGAAGGACGCCGCGTTCGACGTGGACTGATCCTGCACCATCTGCATGCCCGCGATGAGCCACTTGGGCCCCGCCGCGTACCCCAGGCGCCAGCCCGTCATCGAGAACGCCTTGCTCATCCCGTTGATCACCACCAGCCGCGGCACCAGGTCCGGCGCCACGTTGCCGATGTTCAGGAACTCGCCCTGGTAGAGCAGCTTCTCGTAGATGTCATCGCTCATCACCAGGCACTCGTGCCCGCGCACCGCCTGCGCGATCCCCTCCAGCGCGGCCCGCGAGAACACCGCCCCGGACGGATTGCTCGGGCTGTTGAGCACGATCGCCTTCGTGCGCGGCGAGAGCGCCCGGCGGATGGCGTCCGGATCCGGCGCGAAGCCGTCCTCCTCGCGCGTCTGCACGAAGACGGGCTTGCCGCCCGCCAGCTGCACCATCTCCGGGTAGCTCACCCAGTACGGCGCCAGGATGATGACCTCGTCGCCCTCGTTCAGCAGCGCCTGGAAGGTGTTGTAGATGGCCTGCTTGGCCCCCACCGACACCACCACCTGATCCGGCGCGTACGTGAGGCGGTTGTCCCGCTCCAGCTTGCCGCAGATGGCCTCGCGCAACTCCAGGATGCCCGCCGTGGGCGTGTACTTCGTGAAGCCCTGCCGCAGGGCCTCGATGGCCGCCTGCTTGATGTGCTCCGGCGTGTCGAAATCGGGCTCGCCCGCCACGAGGCCCACCACGTCCACGCCCTGGGCCGCCAGCGCCTTCGCCTTCGCGTTGAGCGCGAGCGTGGGTGACGGCTTGATGCTCTTGAGCCGGTTCGCAAGATTCATGGCTGGTGCCTAGCAGCGCGCCCCCCGGGCGGACAAGAAGCCCGGAGTCACCAGTGAACAGATCCGGGCGCTCCCTCGAGGAGATGACGCCCTCGGCTCACCGCGTCATCGAGCCGCGCTTCTGGCGCCGCTCAGCCCTGCTTCGCGTACTTCGCGCGCAGCACCTTCAGCACGTTGGGCGGCACCAGCCCCTCCACGTTGCCGCCGAACGAGGCCACCTCCCGGACGAGCTGCGACGACACGTAGAAGTAGTCCTCGCCCGTCATCATGAAGACGGTCTCGATGCCGGGGGCCAGCTTGCGGTTCATGTTGGCCAGCTGGAACTCGTACTCGAAGTCCGAGACGGCCCGCAGTCCGCGCAGAATCACGTTCACGCCGCGCCGGTTCGCGTACTCCACCAGCAGTCCGTGGAAGGCATCCACCTCCACCCGCGGATCCTGGCACGCATCGAGGATGAGCTGCTTGCGCTCCTCCTCGGAGAAGAGCGGGACCTTCTTGGGGTTCACCGCCACCGCGACGATCACCCGATCGAACATCTGGAGTGCGCGCTGGATGATGCTGAGGTGACCGTTGGTGAGCGGATCGAACGAGCCCGGATAGATGGCGGTGCGCATGCGCTCACAGTCTCGACGCACCGAGACAACCGGTCAAGGAATGCGGAACAGACTGACCAACGTGTCACCGAACCGCCGCTGATCCACCCGCTCGAAGCCCTCATGGGACTCGGGGGCCGCCTCCCGCTTGTCGTGCTCGACGACCACCGTGCCCCCGGGGGCCAGCACCTTGCTCCGGGCGATGCCCTCCAGCACCGTCTCCACCACCCGGGCCGCGTACGGCGGGTCCGCGAAGATGAGCTCGAACCTGTCCCCCCGGCGGCCGAGCACCTCGAGCGCCCGCTCCACTGGCTGCGCGAGGATCTCCACCCGGGCGCCGAAGCCCAGCGTGTCCGTGTTCGCCCGGCACAGCGACAACGCCTCGCGATCCGAGTCCACCAGCACGGCCCTGGGAGCCCCTCGCGAGATGGACTCGAGGCCCAGCGCCCCCGTGCCCGCGTAGAGATCCAACACCTTCTGCCCCTCCAGCCACTGGCCGAGCACGTTGAAGATCGTCTCGCGCACCCGGTCCGCCGTGGGACGGATGTGCTTCGACGTGGCCTTGGGGCCCGCCAGCGCCCTTCCCTTCGCACTGCCCGCGACAATCCGCATCAGTCGCCCCGCTCCGCCAGGAACACCATCGACTTCCACCCCGTCCGCGACGCACCCAGCGCCGCCAGCACCTCGCAGGCCTCGGCGAACGTCAGCGCCTCCAGCCGCGACGCCTCCTGCGCATCCAACGCCGGAAGCTGCGCGCCCATCACCCCGAGCAGCTCCCCCGCCCCCAGTCCGGCCTTCTCCGCCTTCTGCTCCAGGCTGGTGCGCACCGGCTCCGGGTACGCGGCCAGTGCCAGCCGCTCGAAGGGCGCCGTGCACTCCACCTTCTTCACCCCCGCCGCCACGTACGTGGGCAGCACCCGCGCCGAGCGCCGCCCCGCCTCCCCCACCGTCACCCCCACCCCGTACTGCCCCGCCAGCTCCACGAGGCTCCGCAGGAACTGCACGTCCTGCTCCTCCTCGCCCAGCAGGGCCGCGGTCAGGCGCAGGAAGCACACCGCCACGCCCCGCCGCCGCAGGCCCTCCAACAGATCCCGGGCGCCCTCCAGCTCACTGCCCTCGTCGCCCGCGGGCAGCGTCACCTCCAGCGCCAGCTCCCGCTCCAGCACCGGCCCGGACAGCCGCCGCACCGCATCCGCCGCCGCGCCCGCATCCAGCCGCGTCACGTCCAGCGACACCAGCGAGAAGCCCGCGTCCACCAGGCGGAAGATGCCCTCCTCGAGCTGCCCCAGCGTCTCCGGCTCCGCCCTCGGCACCCGCACCGGCCCCGCCTGAAGGAAGACGGGACGCGTGTGACCATCCGCCTCCGACACCTCCTGCACCGCGGCCATGAAGCGCTCGGCGGCGCCCCGGTCCGCCAAGGGATGCGGGCACATCAGCCCCAGCACCGCGTCCTCGCCCCGCGCCGCCGCCAGCAGCCCCGGCAACATGGGCCGCGCGGGCACGGGCACACATGGCAGCGCCGCCGGTACCCCCTCCAACGCCGCGAGCAGATCGCGCGGGTTGAGCGCGGGCAGCCGCGAGCGGGTCCCCAGCCGCGCCACCACGCTCGTCGGCCTCAGCGTCAGCACCTTGTCGAGCACGTTCATCCGGAGAACGAGAATCATCCGCTCCCGAGGGGGGCCGCAAGCGCGATATGGGGAATTTCGTTCAGCCCCTCACCCGGCGCTCAGAACCACCACTCCACCTGGGCGCCCAGGTAGTGTCCGATACGCGTGGGACCCACGGTCTGCAGGAAGGGCGAGACGAGCCCCCGCACGGCATCCCGGTCATAGAAGGCGACCGTGTAGAAGAGCCGGAAGTGGGGCCGGGCGAAGACGCTGAGCTCCCCGGTGGGGACGATGGCGGGCATGAGCGTCATCTTCACCGCCGTGGACAACGGGCCCGGGCCCACCGTCAGCCCCTGGAAGCTCGCCTCCTGGATGAGGTGGAACATCTTGCTCAGGTACCAGGTGCCACGGGCGCCCACCGCGAAGTCCACGGTCTCGTCCTCGGGCTTCCCGCTCCCGCCCTGGCCGTAGTGGAAGATGCCATAGCCGTTGAAGCTGTAGCGGGGCCCGAGGTCGATGAGCAGATGCTCCACCACCTCGACGCCCACGGCGCCGGCATACCGGCCGTCGGCATCGGGCGCGCCAAAGGTGTTCCACGTCTGCCCGCCCCCGGCCCCGCCATTGGCGAGGCCTCGGCCGTAGCGCACCGAGAGCTCGTTGAAGCCCCGGGCGCCCAGATCCAGGCGTCCCTTGATGCCCAGCACCCAGCCGAAGTCCGAGAGCCGCGCGGGCGAGCCGTCCGCGAGCCGGGCCGAGGAGGCCGGGAGCAGGTGCAACTCCGTCAGCAGGTGCGCCTCGAAACGCTCGTGGAGCTCGTGCACGTACTGGCCCACGAAGACGGTGCGCTGGCGGCGCGTCTCGCCCTTGCCATCCCCGTCCAGGTCCACGTTGTACAGCGCGTTCGTCTCCGAGGTGCGCAGCAGCACGGCCACGTCCAGCCGGCGGTACTGCACGCCCACGCCCTGCCCGGTCAGGTTGTTGAAGTAGTAGAAGTCGGAGATGTGCACGTCGGTGCCGCGGTAGAAGCGGGCACCCGCCCACACCTTCAGCTCCGGCAGCCAGAAGTTGCCGGCCTCCACGTAGGCCTGGAACAGCTCGATGCGCAGCGTCCGGGCGAAGTCGGTGCTGAAGGCGCTGAGGATCAGACCGTTGTTGGAGAGCAGGGCCGGCGTCATCACCAGGCGGACGAAGGCATCATCCAGATCCTGGGGCGGAGGAATCAGGTGGAGCGCGATGGTCGGCTCCAGGTAGTCCCCCTCCTCCAGGCGGCCGCCGATGGCACTCCCCGTCAGGTTGAGCCTCCGCCCCTGGATGAAGTCGCCCTGGGGCGTCCAGGCCAGCCCCATGCGGCCGTACATGGACAGCCGCAGCCGGTCCGCCAGCAGGTCCGCCCGAGCCAGCGGCGCGGCCAGCACCAGCGCCACCGCCAACCCTCCCACGAGCCCGGACCCGCGCCTTCGGAGCACCGTCACGGAGGCCTCCTGTGTGCGGCGGCCCCCCGGCGCTCCGGCCCTGGGCCACCGCATCCGTCGTTTCCGGCATGCTGTATATGGACAGGGGCGTCATCACCCCCTCGAACGAGGCTCTGTGTGGCCTTCAACGTCCGGGGAGCGTGAAAGCCGCGCGGAGGCCCGCTCGTGTTGGCGGCCTCACGGCGGCGGACGGCGGGAGCGGCTCAGTGCACCTCGCCCTGGTGGGCGTAGGTCTCGCTCTCGATCTGGATCGTGGTGTGATCGATCCCGAACCGCTCGAAGAGCTCGTGCTTGGCCGCGGTGAGGATGTCGTCGTTGTTGCAGACCATCGGATCCTGGACCACCAGGTGCGCCGACAGCGCGTGCATCCCGCTGGCGATGGTCCACACGTGCAGGTCGTGCACGTCGCGCACGCCCTCCACCTTCAACAGCAGGCCCTTCACCACCGACAGGTCCACGTGCGACGGTACCGCCTCCAGCAGCACGTCCACCGCGTCGCGCACCAGCCGCAGCGCGCCCACGACGATCACCACCGAGATGAGCACGGAGATGATGGGGTCCACCATGTACCAGCCCGTCAGGTACATCACCCCGGCGCCAATCAGCACGCCCACGCTGGAGAGCGCATCCCCCAGCACGTGCAGGAAGGCCCCGCGCACGTTCATCGAGTGCGAACGGTGCAGGAAGCCGAGCGCTCCCAGGTTCGCCACCAGACCCACCGTGGCCACCAGCGCCATGGGGCCCAGCTTCACCTCGGCTGGAGCGCGCAACCGATCCCAGGCCTCCACCAGGATGAAGACGGTGATGCCCAGCAGCAGCACGCCGTTGAGCAGCGCGCTGAGGATCTCCATGCGGTAGTAGCCGTACGTCTTCTTCAGGTCCGCCGGCTTGCCCGAGAACCACAGCGCCAGCAGGCTCAGCCCCAGCGCGCTCACGTCCGTGAGCATGTGGCCCGCGTCGGACATCAACGCCAGCGAGTTGGTGAGGTAGCCCCCCACCGCCTCCGCCACCGCGATCGTCCCCGTCAGCACCAGGGCGAAGAGCAGCCGCGTCCGGTCCTTCCTCCGCTCCTCCTTCATGGAAGGAGGCAGCCGCTTCGTCGGTTGACCGTGACCGTGCCCCTCGCACGCCTCGCCGTGAGCGTGCTCGTGGTCATGACCCGATGCGCCATGGATGTGGGGAGAGGTAGTCACGAGCGGATGATGTGCGAACGCAGATCCACGGAGAAGCACCAAACGGCTAGAGTCCGGAACATCGTGGGTTCAAGGTTTTTCCCCTGTTGAACATCCCAAGGCACGGCAGATGGACTTCGAGAGGCACCAGAACCTGCACACCATCATCATGCTGCGGGAAATCATACGCAAGTGGTGGAGAGCGGAGCTCCACTTCGCGGACCGCAACGGGCTGGTGATGGAGTGGCAGAAGGGCGGAGATATTCCCCCGACGCCCAACGGGTGCTGCCGCTTGTCGCTCAGCTCGCGGGAGGGACTGCGGCGCTGCAACCAGTCCGTGCGTCAGTTGCACGAGCAGTTCCGGGCCAACCGGCGGCTGCGCCGCGCCACCGTGCAGCCATGCCACCTGCAGTTCAGCCTGGTGGGCGCGCCGCTCTACGTGCAGGACGAGTACGAGGGCTGCTTCTTCGTGGAGGGCTTCCTGCGCGAGCCGCCCTCGAGCCGGGACGTGGAGGTGCTCAAGACGCGCCTGCGCGAGCTGGGCGCGGTGAGCGCGGACGTGGAGCGCGTGGTGGATCGCCTGCCGGTGCTCGGCGACGACGGGCTGACGAAGCTGGCGGATCTGCTCGAGTACGGCGCCAGCGAGATCGCCGCCTTCGAGGCGGACAAGGCCCGCCGCGAGGAGATCGGTCCGCCGGGAGCCACCCCGGGCAACGGTGACCACTACCGCTTCGAGGACATCATCGGCCGCTCCGGGCCCATGCAGGAGATCTTCAAGCTGCTGCAGAAGGTGTCCAACTCGGAGGCCACCATCCTCATCAACGGGGAGTCGGGCACGGGCAAGGAGCTGGTGGCGCGCGCCATCCACTTCAACGGCCCGCGGCGGCACGGCCCCTTCGTGGTGCAGAACTGCTCGGCCTTCAACGACAACCTGCTGGAGAGCGCCCTCTTCGGCCACATGCGCGGCGCCTTCACCGGCGCCATGCGCGACAAGAAGGGCCTCTTCGAGGTGGCCGACACCGGCACCTTCTTCCTGGACGAGGTGGGCGACATGTCCCCCGCCCTGCAGGTGAAGCTCCTGCGCGTGCTCCAGGAGGGCACCTTCCTGCCCGTGGGAGGCACCGAGCCGCGCGAGGTGGACGTGCGCGTCATCGCCGCCACGCACAAGGATCTGGGGGAGATGGTGAAGCGGGGCGAGTTCCGCGAGGACCTCTTCTACCGCATCAACGTCATCCGGGTGCACCTGCCCCCGCTGCGCGAGCGCCGGGACGATCTGCCGCTGCTGGTGGACCACTTCCTGCGCAAGCACCACCGCGAGGGCCAGCGCGCCCGCGGCCTGTCCCCCGAGGCCATGGCCCTGCTCTCCACCTACGCCTGGCCCGGCAACGTGCGCGAGCTGGAGAACGAGATGGAGCGCCTGCTGGTGCTCGGCGGAGACCTGGATCTGCTGCCCGCCGAGCTCATCTCCAGCCGCATCCGGGACGCGGTGACGCCCGGCAGCCTCTCCATGCTCACCGCCCGCGCCGCCGGCAAGCTGCACGAGGCCGTGGAGACGTTGGAGCGCGACATGATCCACCAGGGACTGTTGCGCACTGGCAACAACAAGAGCCGGCTGGCGAGGGAGCTTGGCATCAGCCGCTCCAACCTTATCTTGAAGATCGCCAAGTACGGCCTCGACAAGGGTCTCCCGCCCGGCGCCGAGGCAGACGCGTGAGCACATGAGCCACTATTTCCGGCAGGACTTCCTCACCGTGCCCGACGGGGCCTCGCTGTACTACCAGGTGCAGGGTGAGGGCGAGCCGGGAATGGTGTTGTGCGACGGCCTGGGCTGCGACGGCTTCGTGTGGAAGTACCTCGCGCCCTACCTGGGGCAGAGCTACCGGGTGCTGCGCTGGCACTACCGGGGCCATGGGCGCTCGGGGCTGCCCCGCGACCGGCAGCGGATTGGCATGCTCTACACCTGCGATGACCTCAACCGCGTCATGGACGCGGCGGGGATCGATCAGGCGGTGCTCTTCGCCCACTCCATGGGCGTGCAGGTGGCGCTCGAGTTCCACCGCCGCTACGCCCACCGGGTGAAGGGGCTCGTCCTCCTCTGCGGCAGCTACGGCACCCCGCTGGACACCTTCCACGACGGCGACTGGCTCAAGCGGCTCTTCCCGCTCATCCGCTTCACCGTGGAGCGCTTCCCCCAGCCCGCGGCCCGGCTCACCCGGACCCTGCTGAGCACCGAGCTGGCCATGCAGGTGGCCCTCTCCGTGGAGCTCAACCGCTCGCTGCTGGCCAGGAGCGACCTCGTCCCCTACTTCACCCACCTGGCCAACATGGATCCGGTGGTCTTCGTGCGGACCCTGGAGTCCGCTGCCCACCACAGCGCGTGGGATCACCTGCCCCACGTGGACGTGCCCACCCTCATCGTCGCGGGCGAGCACGACAAGTTCACCCCGGCGTGGCTGTCGCGGCGCATGGCCGCCCACATCCCGGACGCCGAGTTCATGATGGTGCCCCAGGGCACCCATGCCGCCCCCCTGGAGCACCGCGAGCTGGTCGAGCTCCGGGTGGAGCGCTTCCTGCGCGAGCACCTGCCCGCCTCGCCGCCCGCCCCCCTCCCCGCTCACCGGGAGAGCGAGGGAGATCTGCTGCTGGATGTGGCCGCGTCGCCTACCTGACCGCCCATCTTTCGTCCAGCCACGTTGCAGTGTGGACACTCGCGGCATATAAGCGCCCGCCCTCCGCGTTCCTGTGGAGTTCACACAGGGTCCCGCGCGCGGGGCCTGGGCGTCTTGCCCATCCACGATTTTCTCAGCCGGAGGACGCAGCTCCGGCTCGCTTCGACATGATTGCCCGAGAGAACATCCGTAACGTCGCCATCGTCGCCCACGTCGACCATGGCAAGACCACCCTCGTCGACCACATGCTCCGCCAGGCGGGCATCTTCCGCAGCAACGAAGCCGTGACCGAGCGGGTCATGGACTCCAACGACCTCGAGCGCGAGAAAGGCATCACCATTCTCGCGAAGAACACGGCCGTTACGTACAAGGGCAAGCAGATCAACATCATCGACACCCCGGGCCACGCGGACTTCGGCGGTGAGGTGGAGCGCGGCCTGCGCCTGGTGGATGGAGTGATCCTCCTGGTGGACGCGGCCGAAGGCCCCCTGCCCCAGACGCGTTTCGTGCTCAGCAAGGCGCTGGGCATGGGCCTGAAGACGGTGCTCGTCATCAACAAGATCGACCGCCAGGACGCCCGTCCCAAGGAGATCCTGGATCAGGTCTACTCGCTCTACATCGACCTGGGCGCGGACGAGCACCAGCTCGAGTTCCCGGTGCTGTACACGATCGCCCGCCAGGGCCAGAGCTCGCCCTCGCTGGAGCAGCCGGGCAAGAGCCTGGAGCCGCTGTTCGAGGCCATCCTCTCGCACATCTCGCCGCCTCCGGCGCCGACGCAGGAGCCGCTGCAGCTGCTGGTGGCCAACCTGGACTACGACGACTACGTGGGCCGCCTCGCGGTGGGCCGCGTCCAGGCCGGCCGGCTGGCGCCCAACATGCCCGTGGCCGTGATGCGGGACGGCGGCAAGATCGAGCAGGGGAAGATCGTGAAGCTCTACGGCTTCCAGGGCCTCAAGCGCACGGAGATTCCGGACGCGGGCCCCGGGGAGATCGTCTCCATCGCGGGCATCGAGGCCATCTCCATCGGCGACACCATCGCCGACGCGGAGAAGCCGGTGGCCCTGCCGCGCATCACCGTGGACGAGCCCACGATGATGATGATCTTCAAGGTGAACGACGGGCCGCTGGCGGGCAAGGAGGGCAAGTACGTCACCAGCCGCAACCTGCGCGAGCGCCTGTACCGCGAGGCCTACCGCAACGTGTCCATCCGCGTGGAGGACACGGAGACGCCGGACGCGTTCCGCGTGGTGGGCCGTGGCGAGCTCCAGCTGGCGGTCATCATCGAGACGATGCGCCGCGAGGGTTACGAGCTGACGGCGTCGAACCCCGAGCCGGTGACGAAGACGATCGACGGCGTGCTGCACGAGCCGATGGAGCTGATGTTCTGCGACGTGCCCGAGGGCAGCGTGGGCGCGGTGACGGAGCGCCTGGGGCCCCGCAAGGGCCGCATGACGGACATGTCGCAGCTGGGCGGCGGGCGGACGCGCCTGGTGTTCCGCATTCCGGCGCGTGGCCTCATCGGCTTCCGCTCGGAGTTCCTCACGATTACCCGTGGCGAGGGCATCATGAGCAGCCAGTTCGACGGGTACGAGCCGTGGTTCGGCTACATCCCGAAGCGGGCCAACGGCGCCATCGTGTCGGACCGCCTGGGCGAGACGGTGCCGTACGCGCTCTTCAGCATCCAGGAGCGTGGCCACCTGTTCGTGGGTGCGGGCGTGACGATCTACGAGGGGATGATCATCGGCGAGCACGTGCACCCGTCCGAGCTGAACGTGAACGCGTGCCGCGAGAAGAAGCTGACGAACATCCGCGCGGCGGGCCGCGACGAGAACGTGATCCTGACGCCTCCGCGCGAGATGGGGCTGGAGAAGGCGCTGGAGTGGATCGCCGACGACGAGCTGGTGGAGGTGACGCCGAAGTCGGTGCGCATGCGCAAGAAGGCACTGAGCTCGGGCGAGCGTTACCGGGCCGAGCGTGATCGCAAGCGCGAGGAGCGCGGCGAGGCGTAGAGCGGAGCGGAACCACGGAGACACAGAACCCCTCCGTGGAAACATCCCCTCTCCCCTCGGGAGAGGGACGGGGTGAGGGTATCGGAAGCAATCGAGTTCCGATCACCCTCTCCCTCTGGGAGAGGGCTGGGGTGAGGGTCAACTGGACCCACACCGTGGCCCTTTGCCATTTGAAGCAGAAGCAGAGCCACCCCGAGCCGGTTACACATCCAGTCCGATGTCCAGCCGAGCCCGTCTCCGAAACCGCTTCCATCTGGTCGCGGCCGCCGTCACCACCCTGGTCCAGCTTCCGGCCGTGCTGTGGCTCTGCTGGCTGACCCGGACGCCGATACCGGTGCTCGTGGCGGTGCTGCTCTCCTGGCCCTACCTGCGCCAGTTGCAGAGCCCGTGGCACACCACGGATCGCAGCCTCTCCACCTACCTGGCGCTGGGCTGGTGGTCGGCCTGCCTGGTGTTCGGCCTGCTCATGGTGCCCACCGCGCTGGCCGTCCGGGCGGGCATGCCGGCCGGGGCCGCCTGGGGCCTGACCGGAGCCCTCGCGCTCGGGCTGGGGGCGGACTCGGTCCTCGGCCGTCCGAGGCTGCGGCGGCGGGTGGTGCGCGTGGAGGGCCTGCCCCCGGAGCTGGACGGCTACCGCATCGGGCAGATCTCCGACGTCCACTGTGGCCCGCACGTGCCCGAGGAGCGGGTGGCCGCCTGGGTCTCGCGCCTCAACTCACTGGAGCTGGACCTGGTGACCGTCACCGGGGACCTGATCACCCACGGCTCATCGCACGTCGAGGCGGTGGCGCGGGCGCTCGGAGGCCTGCGAGCGAAGGATGGCGCCTTCGCGTGCATGGGCAACCACGACTACTTCACCGACGGCGAGTACCTGGTGCGGCAACTGGAGCATCACGGCCTCACGGTGCTGCGCAACGAGGGGACGGTCATCGAGCGGAACGGAGCCTCGCTCTACGTGGCGGGCGTGGACGACACCTGGACGTCCCGGCACGACCTGGCCCGGGCCCTCGGAGCACGGCCGGAGGGGGCCCCGACGGTGCTGCTCGCGCACGACCCCGACCTGTTTCCGGAGGCCGAGGCCCGGGCGGTCGAGCTGACCCTCTCGGGCCACACCCATGGGGGCCAGCTGGCCGTCCCGGGGGTGCGCCGGCTCTCGCTGGCGCGGTTCATCACCGTCTGGACGGCGGGACTGTACCGGCGGGGCCGCTCGTGGCTGTACGTGAACCGGGGCGTGGGCACCACGGGGCCGCCGGCGCGGCTGGGCGCTCCGCCGGAGCTGGCGGTCATCATCCTTCGCCGGGCGTGAAGCGTGCTCCCAGGCCGGACGGGCACCTGCCCGCGGGGTGACAAGCGGCACCGATTGCCTTGAAGAAGGCCCGGGGGCTCGGCCATTCTCCGGCCCATGGGACGCATTTTCGAGACCCGCAAGACCACGATGTTCGCCCGCTGGAACAAGATGGCGAAGATCTTCACGCGGATCAGCAAGGACATCGCCATCGCGGTGAAGGCGGGAGGCCCGAGCCCGGACAACAACCCGGCCCTCCGCCGGGCGTTTCAGAACGCCCGCGCCGCGAACATGCCCAAGGACAAGGTCGAGGCCGCCATCAAGCGCGCCAGCGGCCAGGACGCCAAGGACTACGAGGTCGTCCTCTACGAGGGCTACGCGCCGCACGGCATCGCCGTCATGGTGGAGACCGCGACCGACAACGTGGTGCGCACCGTCGCCAACATCCGCATGCACTTCAAGGATTGGGGCGGCAACATGGGCAACAGCGGCAGCGTGGCCTACATGTTCCAGCGCATGGGCGTCTTCCGGCTCGCCCCCGAGGGGTTGGATCTGGAGGCGCTCGAGCTGGACCTGATCGACCACGGGTTGCAGGAGATGGGCGAGGGCACCGGCGAGAAGGGGGAGAAGCAGATCATCATCCGCTGCGCCTTCAACGACTTCGGTCAGCTCCAGTCCGCCATCGAGGCGCGGGGCATCCACCCCCTGTCCTCGGAGTCCGAGTACATCGCCCAGAACCTCCTGGAGCTGCCCGAGGACAAGGCGAAGGAAGTGCTCGAGTTGGTGGACGCATTGGAGCAGGACGAGGACGTCCAGCGCGTGTTCCACAACCTGGCGTGATGGAGCCGACGCTCACCACGCCCGGGCCGCTCAGCGGCGGGCGGACTGCTTCTGGAGCTCCGAGGCCCAGCTCCCGGCGCTCCACCCATCCCGCTCCATGCGCGCACGGCGACCGGCGGGGATGTCCTTCCAGGCGAGCCCCTGCTCCAGTTCGGGCAACGGTCCGAAGAGCGTACCGGGCGTCATCGAGGCGACGTCCTGTGCGCGCTCGAGCCGCGCGCCCTGCATGGTGACGCCGTACTCCCGCTTGACCTTGGCGTCCTTCGAGACCTTCTTCTCGACGCTCACGCCGCCTCCGAACGTCCCCTTCTCGTGGTTGAACTCGGAGTAGGCGCCGTAATGGGTACCGGGGATGGACAGCTCCATGCGAACGGTGCCCTCGGAATCGATGCTCGCCTTGCCCACCTCGAAGTCGACCCCCTTCGACGTCTTGGCCGCACCCGAGGACTCGATCTCGATGGCTGTCTTCCGGTGCCCCAGAGAGCCCTCCGCTCCGGCTTTCAATGAGCTGTCCGTCTTCCCGTATTGGGTGACACTCGTCTCCCGGGACACCTTCAGCGCCATGCCCTCGCTCTCCACGCTGAGCTCCGTCTCCTGCTTGAGCTTGAGCGTTCCGGCCCGCTGCGCATCGGTGAGATCCTTGATGCGCTGATCCACCGCCACATACGCGGCATTGCTGGGGAGCGCACTGGGCGTCTTCCACCACTCGCTCGTGAAGCGTTGATAGTCCGGATGCCCGGAGACGACGCCCAGTTCGAACTGGCTCCCGATGGGATCAACGGGTCTGCCCAACTCACGAAGTGCGAGCAAATCACCAGCCTGGGCGACTCGCTCTTTGTAACGATGGATGTACGCGTCGTACGCATCCGCGTATGCCTTCCTGGCTACCCGGTTTCCATGATGGATCAGCTCCCGGAGGCTCTCGGGCAGGTTCGCGTCGTTGCGATGGAATGCCGGGCCATCGGGCGGATCGCACGGCGCCGGCTCGGCCTTCTTGCCGGGTTCGCTCGTCACGGAGCCCTTGCTCACCGCCTGGGACAGGAACGCCTCGCGCGCCTCGGGGCTCATCTGCTTCACGTACTTCCCGAGCAGCCCGCCCTGCTCCATCCGCTCCAGCATCCGGCGGTAGTCGGCCGGAGGCAGCTTCTCCAGCTGCTCATGTACCCGGCGCACGTCCGCGTCCGTGACGGCCCAGTCCTTCCAATCCGTGTGCAGGGTGGCCTGGATGTCCGCGTAGGCCGCATCCGCCCGGGCCGCGTCCGCCGCCCTCCCGCCCAGCGCGAGCTGGCCCGCCGTCAGCCCTCCCCCTCCCTCCGTCCCCGTGGACGCTCCGCCCGGCCCCCGCGAGCGCGGCCTCTCCACGGGACCCCGGTACGTCTCCACCTGGTTGCCCGGGACCGCACCGGCCGGGGCCTCCTGCTTCCCCGTGCTCCTGCCCGTCCGCGCCGGCCCGCTCGCCGACACCCGGGATGCTGTTGCGTGGGACTCCGCGTCCGGGGCCAACGGGTCCGTGGATGCCGGGGTGTGGGACTCGCGCCGCGATACCGTACTCATGTTTCCGCCTCCGAGAGCGATGGGTGCTCGCGACCCCCACTGCAAGGGCAGCTCCAGTCCCGCTTCCCTCGGAAATCACACGGGCGGCGCTTCCACGCCCGTCCCCGGCCGGGACGAACGTCTCACCTGGCGGACATCCGCGCACAGGTGCTCGGGGGGCCATCTATCTCCCGGCAGTCCCACTCTGTTAGAAGACGAGCGTCGGAAGGGGATACCGTGGACGACAGTCACTGGATCAACTGCCCCCACTGCGGCCTCAAGCACCGGCCGAGGGCCCAGAGCCTCTGTCCCCGCTGTGGCCGGGGCTCGACGGGCGCACGGCCCTCCACCACGGCCATCCCCAGCGTCGCCGCCCTGCCCCGGCCTTCCGTGGCCATGCCGAGCGTCGCGGAGCGCACCGTCACCCCCGTGGCCAGCACTCCCGTTGCCCGGGCCGCTCCTGTCAGCATCCCCGTGGCCCCGGCCCCCGCCCGTCAGCCGGAGCACGTCCCCAACGTGGAGTACATCCCCTCCCTGGACGCCACTCCCGCCTGGGAGAGGAAGGCCCCCGCCTCCGAGCCAGCACCCCAGGCGGAAGCCGCCTCCGATGTGACCGTCGCGCTCCCCGTCGGCGGTGCCGTCCTGCTGGTGAACGCGGTCCTCCACCTCTTCGAGTTCCTCTTCCTGCCCTCGGTCTCCACCGATCCCTCGCTCCGGGCGGCCCAGCTCGCGGGCACGCTCGTCGGCGTGGGCCTGGACGTGCTGCTCGGCATCAGCTTCCTGCGCGCAAAGACCCAGCTGCGCACCCTCGGCTTCATCCGGCTCGTGGTGGGCATGTTCCTGTTCGGAGGCATGAGCCTCTACCAGGCGCAGTACCTCTTCACCCTCGTCGTGTTCGCCTTCTCCTGCGGCACGCTGGTGCTCATCTGGGGCAAGCCCTCGTCCTTCCTGGCCGGCGTGGGCCTCACCGCCGTGCTGATCGCCGTGGGCGTGGAGCTGATCGGCTTCCAGAAGCTCTCCGCCGTCCAGCCCCTGAGTGACCGGGCCCGGATCGCCCTGCGGCCGGACCTCGAGGGCCGCCAGCTCGGCGAGGGCGAATCCATCGTCGGCGAGCGCCACCCCTACAAGCTGCGCATCCCGTCGGATGGCTGGTACCGCCGCAAGAGCGAGGTGTCGCGGAGCGCGGACGCCAGCATCGACGTGTGGGTGACCCACCCGGAGTACGCCGGCAGCCTGATGGTGTCCGTGCGCGACTGGAATGACGCGGAGGCGGAGGACCTGCGCGAGGCGAGGGACGTGGAGCTGCGCGACCTGCGGGTGCAGTACCCCGACTTCGAGCTGGGCGAGACCTCCGACAACGGCACGCCCCTCGAGGACCCGAGCATCGCCACCCTCACCGGGAGCGCGGTGCGCAACGGCAGGCCGTACCTGTTCGAGGTCTCGCTCTACAGGACGAACGACACGCTGCTGCTCGTGAGGGCCTTCGCGCCCACGGCGGCCTTCGCGCCGCTGCGCCTGGAGGGCGCGAGCACGACGCTGCGGCCAGACTGAGCGCGGGGGGCCGCGGACATCAGCTCTGGGGCTCGTCCTCGGGCTGGGCAACGACCTGGGTCAGCCCCGCCTGCAGCTTGTCCAGCAGACGCTTGAGCTCCGTCAGCTCCGCCTCCGTCAGACAACGGGCCGCATCCTCATCGATCGACAGCGTCGCCTCTTCCAACGCCCCCATCGCCTCCCGGCCCGCGTCGGTGGCCTGAAGCTTCACGCACCGGCGATCCTCCCCGGCACAGCGCTTCATCAGCCCGTCCTCTTCCAGCCGATCCACCAGCCGGCTCACCGCCGGCGCATCCACCAACAACAGCTCGGCCAGCTCCGCCTGGGTCCGCACCCCCCGCACGGCGACGTATTTCACCGCCAGCAGGTGCGTGAGGGAGCGGCGCGTCTTCCCGCTCAACCGGCGGGTCAGCAGCCGGTAGAGGGTGCGCCGAAGGGCTCCTATTTGCTCCGCGAGGGTCATTTCACCTAGAACCACAATGATTGTTGTATACAACGATTGTCAATGACACCAAAAGTTCCGGCCGTTATAGGGGCAGCCGGACAGCACGCGCGACACCCGATCTTCCCTGGCTTCCCCCCGGCATGACTTCCCGTATCGCCCTCCTCTTCCTGGCGCTCGCCGCGGGCCCCGCCCTGGCCGACCAGGATCCGCTCCTGCCCACCCCGCCCCCCTTCCAGCCACACGTGGACGATCCGATGCTCACCCCCGCGCGGCCCGCCTCCAAACAGGTGGGCACCTGGGAGGAGGCGCTCGGGCTGGTGCGCGAGCGCTCCACGGACCTCCGGATCGCCGAGGCCAACGTCCAGCGCGCCGAGGGCCGCTGGCGCCAGGCCCTGGCCTCGCTCCTGCCCAACGGCCGCGTGTCGGCGGGGGTGGGACTGGATCTGCTCCACCCCAGCCTCGCCGTGGGCCCCACGGGCGCGCCGCTCATCACCCCGGCCGACGCGGAGTTCCGGCCCACCGTGCCGCTCGCGAGTGGCGCGGTGTCCCTGACGCAGTCGGTGGTGGACATCAGCGCCTGGCGCGGGCTGTCGTCGGCCTCGGCGGCCGAGGACGGCGCCCAGGCGAACCTCCAGGACGTGCAGCGCCGCCTCACCCTGGGCCTGGCGCGCACCCTGGTGGCCACCGTGGCCGCCGAGCGCGCCGCGGAGATCAACCGAGTGGGCCTGCGCCGGGCCCTGGAGCGCGCCGCGCTCGCCCAGCGCTCGCTGGAGCTGGGCGCGGGCACGCAGCTGGACGTGGTGCGCGTGCGCCAGGACGTGGAGGTGGCCCGGCAGTCGCTCATCTCCGGTGACGAGCAGCTGCGCCGCGCCCGCGAGGCGCTCGGCCTGTCCCTGGGCCTGCCCCAGGAGGTGGGGGTGAATCCGTCCTTCCAGCTGCAGGGCCTGGTGGAGCAGACCCGGGCCACCTGCACCCCGCTGAAGGCCCTGGGTGAGCGGCCGGATCTCGAGGCCGCCCGCGCCCAGGTGGAGTCGGCCCACGAGAGCACGCGGCAGGCGTCCGCCGGCTACCTGCCCACGCTCGGCATCAACAGCAACGTCAACGCCTTCACCACGGATCCCGGCCCCGCACGGGTGGCCACCTGGAGCATCGCCGCCGTCCTGTCGGTGCCTCTCTGGGAAGGGGGCGGACGGGCGGGAATCGTCCGCGAGCGCGCGGGTTTGGAGCAGCAGGCGGCCGAGACGCTCGAGCGCACCCGGCGCGACGTGGAGGTGGAGGTGGCGCGCGCCCGGCGGAGCGTGGAGGTGTCCGAGTCGCTGGTGAAGACGGCGGCCGCGGCACTCGAGCTGTCCGCGAAGACGGATCAGCTCACCCGGCGAGCGTTCGAGGTGGGCCGCGGCAGCAGTCTGGAACTGGTACAGAGCGGGGCGGCCCTGCGGCAGGCGGAGCTGGCGCTGGCCCTGCGTGAATTCGAGCTTGTCCAGGCGCGCCTGGACGCATTTCTGACGGAGGCCCGGTGCGACTGGTGAGAAGGGTACGCCCCCTGAAGGCGCTGGTGGTGGGACTGTGGGGTGCCGCTGTCGCGGCGGGAGTGTCTGGCTGCGGTGGCAAGCCGCCGGCCAAGGCCGCTCCTCCACCCCGTGAGATCGAGGTGGTGCAGCTGTCGCCGAGCGAGGTGCGCGACACGAGCGAGTACCTCGGCAGCCTGATGTCGCGGCAGAGCGTCAACGTGCTGCCGCAGGTGGCCGGCTACGTGCGCCGCATCCACGTGCGCCCGGGCCAGAAGGTGGAGGCCGGCGCCCCGCTGCTCGACGTGGACGCCCGCGAGGAGACAGCGGCGCTCGAGACGGCCCGCGCCCAGCGTACCTCCTCCGAGGTGAACCTGGAGCAGGCCCGCCGCACGAGTGCCCGCATCGAGTCCCTCTACAAGGAGGGGCTGGCGAGCGCCCAGGAGCTGGAGCAGGCCCGGGCCCAGGTGGCGGCGCTGGAGGCCAATACGCGCGCCGCCGCCGCCACGGAGTCCCAGCGCGAGGTGCAGCTGCAGTTCAACACCGTGCGCGCCCCCTTCGCCGGCACCGTGGGCGACGTGCTCGCCCGCGTGGGTGACTTCGTGAGCGCCACCACGCCGCTGACGAGCATCGCCCAGGCGGATGTGCTCGAGGTGAGCGTGGCCGTGCCCTCCGAGCGAGCCCGCTCGCTGCGTCCCGAGACGCCGCTCGAGGTGCTCGACTCCCAGGGCAAGGTGCTCATCTCCAGCCCCATCTTCTTCGTGGCCCCCCAGGCCGACCCGCGCACCCAGCTGGTCGAGGTGAAGGCGGCCTTCCGCAACACCGTGGGCCTGCGTCCCAGCGAGCTGGTGCGCGCGCGGCTCGTCTACTCCACCCGCCAGGCGCTGCAACTGCCCGCGCTCGCGGTGGTGCGCCAGAGCGGCCAGCCCTTCGCCCTCGTCGTGGTGGAGAAGGACGGCCAGACGGTGGTGGAGCGCCGCCCGGTGAAGCTCGGGGCGCTCGGGGAGATGGCCTACGTGGTGGAGGGCGGATTGAAGGAGGGTGAGCAGGTGGCCGTCACCTCGCTGCAGGCGCTGCGTCACGGCGCGCCGGTGAAGGTGAAGCCCTCGCCCGCCCGGGCCGTCACGCAGGGCTCCGAGGGCGGTGGTGGAGCCGCCGGGGGCAGCCGCTAACCATGTTCGTCGATTTCTTCATCCGCAGGCCCGTCTTCGCCGCGGTCTGCTCCATCCTGCTGACGTTGGTGGGGGCGATCGCCATTCCCACCCTTCCCATCGCCCAGTACCCGGATCTCGCCCCGCCCCAGGTGACCGTCACCAGCACCTACGTGGGCGCGAGCGCCGAGGTCGTGGAGAGCGCCGTCACCATTCCGATCGAGCAGGAGCTCAACGGCGTGGAGGGCATGCGCTACATCACCTCCACCAGCAGCAACGACGGCACCAGTCAGATCACCGTCACCTTCGAGCCCACGCGCGACATCGAGGTGGCGGCCGTGGACGTGCAGAACCGCGTGAGCCGCGCCGCCTCGCGTCTGCCCGCCCAGGTGAACCAGACGGGCATCGTCGTCAACAAGGCCTCCAGCCAGATGCTGCTGACGATCGGCCTGTCCAGCCCGGACAACCGCTACGACGCCAGGTTCCTCAGCAACTACGCCGACGTGAACCTCAAGGACGCCATCAAGCGCGTGCGCGGCGTGGGCGAGGTGCGCATCTTCGGCGAGCGCAAGTTCTCCATGCGCCTGTGGTTGGATCCCACCCAGCTGGCGCGCCGCAACCTCACCCCCCAGGACGTGGTGCGCGCCCTCCAGGAGCAGAACCTCCAGGTGGCCGCGGGCCAGGTGGGCCAGCCGCCCTCCACCGACGAGCAGCCCTATCAGATCGCCGTGCGCGCGCGCGGCCGGCTCGTCGAGCCCGAGGAGTTCGGGGAGATCGTCCTCCAGCGCAACACCACCGACGGCAAGCTCGTGCGCGTCAAGGACGTGGCCCGCGTGGAGCTCGGCGCGGAGAACTACGGCACGCTGCTGCGCTTCAACGGGCGCACCGGCGTGGGCCTCGCCATCTTCCAGCTCCCCACCGCCAACGCGCTCGACGTGCGTGACGGCGTCATCAAGGAGATGGACCGGCTCGCCCAGCAGTTCCCCCCGGGGCTCGAGTACAGGCCGGGCAACGACACCACGCTCGCGGTGCGCGCCTCCGTCAACGAGGTGGTGCACACCCTGATCGAGGCCATCGCGCTCGTCATCCTCGTCATCTTCCTGTTCCTGCACGGCTGGCGCAGCGTGCTCATCACCGCCCTCACCCTCCCCGTCTCGCTGGTGGGCACCTTCGCCTTCGTCTACCTGATGGGCTTCTCCATCAACACGCTCACCCTGTTCGGCCTCACATTGGCCACGGGCCTCGTGGTGGACGACGCCATCGTCGTCATCGAGAACATCGAGCGGTTGATGGTGGAGAAGCACCTGACGGCCATGCAGGCGGCTCGCGAGGGCATGAAGGAGGTGGCCGGCGCGGTGGTGGCCATCTCCATCGTGCTGGTGGCGGTGTTCATCCCCGTGGCGCTCTTCCCCGGCACCACGGGCGCCATCTACCGCCAGTTCGCTCTCACCATCGCCGCGTCGGTGGCCCTGTCCACCTTCTGCGCCCTCACCCTGACGCCCGCCCTGAGCGCCCGCCTGCTCCAGCACCACCACGGCGAGAAGTGGATCTTCTTCCGCTGGATGGACAAGGCGCTCGACTGGACGAAGGCCGTCTACGGCCGGGGCCTGCGCTCGCTGCTCGCGCACCCCGTCATCATCCTCGTGGCGTTCCTCCTGTGCATCGCGGGCACGGTGCTGCTGTTCCGCACGGCGCCCACCGGCTTCATCCCCGACGAGGACCAGGGCTACCTCATCATCTCCGTGCAGGGGCCCGAGGGCATGTCGCTCGCCCAGACGGAGAAGGTGCTGGCCGAGGCGGAGCAGATCCTCGAGGCCCAGCCCGAGGTGGTCACCATCTTCGCCATCGGCGGGTTCTCCTTCCAGGGCACCGGCCCCAACTACGCCACCATCTTCATTCCCCTGCTGCCCTGGGAGAAGCGGCCCCACCCGAACCAGTCCGTGGCCGCGCTGGTGGAGCGGCTGCGCGGGCCGCTCGCCTCCATCGGTGGAGCCCGCGTCATGCCCCTGCAGCCCCCCGCCATCCGCGGCGTGGGCAGCGTGGGCGGCTTCCAGTTCATCATCGAGGACGTCGGAGGCAGCATCTCGTTGGATCAGCTGGCCTCGACCGCCCAGGAGCTGGTGGCCAACGGCAACCAGGACAGCCGCCTGCGCGGCGTCTTCACCTCCTTCAACGCCGACACGCCGCTGCTGGACGTGGAGGTGGATCGCCAGAAGGCCAAGGCGCTCGGCGTTCCCATCGAGCAGATCTTCGGCACCATGCAGCTCTACATGGGCAGCCAGTACGTCAACGACTTCAACTACGCGAACCGCACCTACCGCGTCTACGTCCAGGCCGAGCAGCAGTTCCGCGACAACCCCTCGGACATCGGCGCCTTCTACACGCGCACCGACACCGGCGCGATGATTCCCCTGGAGTCGCTGGTGAAGGTGACGCCCACGGCCTCCGCCCAGGTCATCCGGCACCACAACCTGTTCCGCGCCGTGGAGATCAACGGACAGGCCGCTCCGGGCGCCTCCTCCGGCCAGGCGCTGGACGCCATGGACCAGCTCGCCGCGCAGCAACTGCCCCAGGGCATGAGCTCGGAGTGGACGGGCATCAGCCTCGAGCAGAAGGAGAGCGGCGGTCAGACGCTGATCATCTTCGCCCTCGGCCTGCTGTTCGTGTTCCTGGTGCTCGCGGCCCAGTACGAGAGCTTCACCCTGCCCTTCGTCATCATCCTCTCGGTGCCGCTGGCCATCATGGGCGCGCTGGGACTGCAGCTGGCGCGTGGCTACGCCAATGACGTCTTCTGCCAGGTCGGACTGGTGATGCTGGTGGGTCTGGCCAGCAAGAACGCCATCCTCATCGTGGAGTTCGCCGAGCAGCTGCGCGAGAGCGGCAAGAGCGCCATCGACGCCGTGGTCGAGGCCGCCGAGGTACGTCTGCGCCCCATCCTCATGACGTCCATCGCCTTCCTGCTGGGCGTGGTGCCGCTCATGATGGCCAAGGGCGCCGGTGCCGCCGCGCGCAACTCGCTGGGCACGGCCGTGTTCGGCGGAATGCTCGTGTCCACCGTCGTCAACTTCGTCTTCATCCCCGGCCTGTACGTGCTGATGCAGCAGCTCCGGGGAGCGGCGAAGCGCGGCGGCGTGGAGCCGGAGACCATCGCTCCCGCCCCCGCGCCGTGACGTGAGCCCGGGGCCTGGGCCACTCGTCGAGGGCCCGGGCCGAACTCTCCCCCACTCGCTCATAAGGTCACTGCAGATGGACGAGGCGGAGCGTTGGCGCACTACACCTTCCAGCCCCGAACCGTTCTAACTGGTCCGACCATTGGACCAGCCATTCGAGGTACTATCCGGTCACTTCAACCGTTCTCCAAGGGAGAATTCCCTTCGGAGACGTGCTTCGCCCGGAGGATAAGTGACCTCGTAGTACTAGCTCCGCGACGGTGTCGAGGAACCAAGTGAACACTCCACCAGTCCGGTGTGGACACAACCCGGTGTGGACAGAAACCACGTCCGGGGACTTAGAGCGGGGAACAGAAGTGGAGATTGCTTCGTGCGTAGAGCTTCGAAGAAGATGCCGCCGTGTCTGACGAACTCGTTCAGCAGATAGAGAGCTACGGCGCGACGCGCGACCAGCTCGTCGATCTGACGCAAGAGGAACCACGCACTCTGCGCTACCTCGATCTCGTCCGCGCACGGGATGAAGATCGTCCAGTGTTGGCGTTGGAATCGCAGCGCCAGCCGCGCGCCTATGTCTTCGATGCGCGCCAATCGGCGTTCAATCTTGGAGCATGGGTGCGACGCATCGCGTTTCGCGGCGATGCGGACTACATTGCAGTTCTCCGACCTGGCCGACTCGACGTCTACCCAGTCGTGCTTGGAGGGAATTCACCACCGGCATCTCTGAAGGACCTACCGGAAGGTCCTTTGCGGTTCCCGACACTGCTTCAAAAGCCGCAAGCAGGCGAAGCGATCGGAATTCGCACGCAGTTGAGGAACCTACTGCGCCAGTCGATCGAGAATGCACGGAGGCTAGGCCATGCGGCGAGCGTCAATGCGCACGATGCTATTTCCCTCGTTGGACGCGCTCTATTCTGGCGCTTCCTCATCGATCGGCAACTCCTTCAGGGTCTCAATCCCAGTGAGATATGCGGGGATAGCAAAGCACAAGCCTTCGCGGATTGCCTCGTGACGCGAGCGCGCTCGCTCAAAACCTTTGATTGGCTCGATCAAACCTTTAACGGCAGTTTTCTTCAATTCCGCACCAAGGAGCGCGCGTCAGAACTGCCAGAGATTATCTACAATCAAGTAGTCGGAAATATCTCGCATGCAGCTACAGCCGAAGGACAGCTCGAACTGCCTTCCGAGTGGCGTCACGTGAACTTTGCCCACGTTCCTGTCGGTCTACTCAGCGAGGTTTATGAGGCGTACGCCCACCAGGAAGACACAGATGCTGCGGAAGGCGAGAGCATCTTCTACACACCACGCCATATCGCTGAATTCATGGTAGAGGAGTCGTTCGCCTCGCTCGATCACGTCGAAGCTCCACGCGTGCTTGACCCCGCCGCTGGCGCGGGCGTGTTTCTCGTCGCCGTATTCCGCGCACTTGTCGCACGCGAGTGGGCACGTACGAAACGTCAACCATCGCGAAGGGTCATTCGGCGAATTCTTTACAATCAACTCGCTGGATTTGACATTAACGATGAGGCACTGAGGCTTGCTGAACTCGCGCTCTACCTTACCGCTATCGAACTCGATCCGCAGCCCAACCCACAACCGCTCTCCCTACTCAAGTTCGAGAAGCCGCTTCGCGGTATGGCGCTCCACCTGCGCGGAGGGGGTCATTCTCGTGGGAGCCTCGGCCCCGTAGATCCGGAGCACAAGGAGCAGTTCGACCTCGTCATCGGAAATCCACCGTGGACGGCCGATGCCAGCATTGAAGACAAACAGCGCTGGGCCAACGACTCTCGGGAACTCGTGAAGTCCCGGCTGGGAGATGCACGATCCAAGACGTTTACCTTTCCAGATGCCTTCCCGGACATTCCGTTTGTCTACCGTGCCATGGAGTGGGCTCGTCCTCGTGCGCAAATCGCGCTTGTGACGCATGCTCGCTGGTTATTTCCTGGAAAGGCGGATGAAGCGCGACGTGACTTGCTCCAGAGCGTCCAAGTAACAGGACTCCTCAACGGAACAGCCCTGCGAGAAACGTCGGTTTGGCCGAATAGCCGAGCACCTTTCGCTATCCTCTTTGCATGCAACGCCAGACCGGAGCACGGAAGTGCATTCCAGTTCGTCAGTCCGCTGGTCAGTGACAAGGACCAGAAAGCGCAGCGTCTTCTTCGCATTGATTGGAACGACGCAAAAGTCGTCAGCGTCGATAATGCAGTCACCAAACCGTGGCTTCTGAAGACGCGATTTCGTGGCACGGGGTTCGACGAGCAGATCGTAAACCGACTCATGGCCGCTCACCCGTCGTTGGTGGACTACGTCGAAAAGACGCTCGGCACAACGATACGAAACGGATACCGCGTCGGTAATCGCAAGAATTCCACCAAATGGCTGCGTGATATGCCGTGCATCACACCGCGGCTCAAGAAATCCCCAGAAAATCAACTTGAACCTCCAATCGGATTCTGGGTCGATCCCAGTTCACTACTTCCGTGCGGAGAGGCACAGGTTGAAGCTTCCCGCCCACGCAATGCCTACACTGCTCCTCTCCTTCTCGTACGGCAGTCGCCCCCGGCGAATCCCTCAGAGCCACGAGCCGTCGTAGCCGGAGCAGAATCCAAATCTGAGGTTGCATTCTCACAATCGTGGCACGGGGCGTCATTCGCGCAAGTAGATGACGGTCTTGATGAAGCTCGTTGGCTACAACTGCTATTGCAATCGAAAGTTTTTCTCTACTTTGCGCTTCTTACCGACGGCGCATTCGGGGTCGAGCGCGACAGGTACGTTCTTGAGACGTTGAAGGCGTTCCCAGTCATCCCCCTCAAGCGACTAGCGAAACCACAGCGGCGGGTAGCCCTGGAACTCTCCAAGACGCTTTGGACATCCGGCTGGTCAGAGGCGCTTGAAAAACGCATCGACAAGCTCGTATTTGACACATACGACCTCGATGACATCGACCGAGACAACGTTTGTGACACGCTCGATACGGCACTACCGTACGCGAAGAATCGGCGCCGCGCGTTGACTCCTCCGAAGCCTCATGAAATCAAGCGATTCACGGAAGTGCTCCAAGAAGAGCTTTCCCACGTACTAGCAACGTCGAATGAGCGTGCTTGCGTACGACTCCGAACCGAAGTGAACACAGGGCCATGGAGCGTGCTACAGGTCGATCGACTTACGCACAAGACCAGGACTCCTGGCGACATCGCCATCCCATGGGCCAAGGTTCTTCAGGAAGCAGATGCATCGGGAGCGACGCTTGTGACGGTGAGCATTGATGCGGTAACAACGCTCGCTGCCATCCTTCATCACTACCGATACTGGACACCTACACGTGCGCGGATGCTGGCGCTGTCCATCCTTGAGGGGAAAAGCTCGTGAGTTCTCGCACGCACCTCTCAACATCAGTGCGCGTGTCTGACGCACAACCACCCATCTCAAGCGATCTACGTAATGCAGTCATCGCATCCATCCGGTGGGCTTGGGCCCAGTTGCGGTCCGACCGGCAAATAGAACTGATGACAGTTGATGAGGAACAACTCACCAACAAGATCGAAGCGCTTCTCAATGAGAAGCGCGGCGGCAAACGAAGAGCGTCCATGCTTCGCTTGTTTGGAAGAGTGGAGCGGAGTGGCCAGCATCGGGCATCGGGCAAGTCTTTCCGCCAGTCACCGGATCTTATGTTCCAACCGAAAAAAGAGCCGCGTGATGTCACCGATCTGAGTGCATGGGGCCTATTCGCTGAATGCAAGGTGGTAAGCCCCAAACGGAATCATGCAGTCGATGTGTGGTACTGCGAACAAGGTGTCGCGAAGTTCGCGGACGGACGATACGCACCAAAGATGTCTTCGGGACTCATGGTGGCGTACGTCCGGGATGGACGAAAGCCGCACTCGACGCTGCTCCCTCTGCTCAAAGATGCATTCAAAACTGCGTCTATTTTCCCGCATGAGACGGACACGAACCTTCTCACTTCTTACCATGAGCGAACAACGCTCACGCCCCCCTGTGTTGCTATCGAGCTCACCCATCTCTGGCTAGACGCGCGCCCAGATTGACTTTTCACTGCGGGCGCGTCAGTGAGGCGCCGCCACGTCGGTGGAGGAGAGCGCCACGCCCTCGCCGCGCTGCACCTTGGGGAAGAAGAGCCCCGCGGCGAAGGCGGCCACGGTGGCGGCGCAGATGATCCAGAAGTTGATCGTCAGCCCCGTGCCGAGCGCTCCGCTCAACGACTGGAACAAGGCCGGAGACAGGCCACGGCCATGCTCGGGGCCGAGCAGCTCGTTGGCGGCGGCCAGGGGGACACTCGGATCCTTCATGAGCTGGGAGACCACCACGCCGCCCATCAACCCCACCCCGAGCGCCCCTCCGATGGTGCGGAAGAACATGTGGCTCGCCGTCGCCACCCCGCGTAGCTCCCAGCCCACGCTGGTCTGCACCGCGATGAGCAGCGAGGTGGCCGTGAAGCCCAGGCCGATGCCGAACAGCGCCATCGCCAGCTCCGGAATCAGCAGCGAGGACTGCGGCTTGAGCAACAGCGCCATCGCCCCCGTGCCGATCACCGTGAGCCCCAGCCCTCCGACGATGAGCGGACGGAAGCCCGTCTTGAGCAACAGCCGCCCCGCGACCAGGCTCGCCACGGGCCAGCCGACGATCATCGGGGTGATCATCCCTCCCGCCAGCGTGGCCGAGCCGCCCAGCACGCCCTGCACGTACAGCGGCACGTAGGTGGTGGCCCCGAACATCGCCGCCGAGAAGAGCGCCGCCGCCACCGAGGCGATGGCGATGGCGGGATTCTTGAAGAGGCTCATGGGGATGATGGGCTCGGCCACCTTGCGCTCCACCCACACGAAGGCGGCGAGCAGCACGACGCCCAACAGCAGCTCCGGCAGGTTGCGGCCGATTCCCTGCACGCCGAAGAGCAACGCCACCACGCCCGCCGAGAGCAACACCGCGCCCGCGTAGTCCAGCTTCTGCGGCTTGTGCTGCACCTGCTCGTGGAAGAAGAACACCAGCAGCGCGAGCGCTCCCAACCCCACCGGCACGTTGATGAAGAAGACCCAGTGCCAGGTGAGGTACTTCACGATGAGGCCACCGGTGAGCGGGCCCACCAGCCCCGCGATCCCCCACACCCCGCTGAAGACGCCCTGCACCCTCGCGCGCTGCTGCAGCGTGTAGATGTCCCCGATGATGGTGAGCGAGACGGGCTGCATCGCTCCCGCCCCCAGCCCCTGCAGCGTGCGGAAGGCGATCAGCATGTTCATCGACGTGGACAGCCCACTGAGGACGGAGCCCGCGAGGAACAGGACGATGCCGAAGAGCAGCACGGGCTTGCGCCCATAGAGGTCCGCCAGCTTGCCGAAGATGGGCACCGTCACGGTGGAGGCCAGCATGTACGCGGTGAAGACCCAGGCGTAGCTCTGCAACCCGCCCAGCTCACTGACCACCGTGGGCATGGCGGTGGAGACGACGGTCATCTCCAGCGCCGCCATGAAGAGACTCAAGGCCAGGGCAACGGTGGTCAGGGGACGGTGGGTGGTTCTCATGCTGTCGGGGCGGGGTTGTCGGGCGGAGAGGTGGCGCCCTGCTTAACGGGTGGAGCCCAGGGCCGCCATCGTCAAGTATTCCCGTCCCCACCGCGAGTCCGGATGCCCGCTCGCCCGGTGTCAGCGCGCGTGGACTCCGCGTGCCGGACACTCACCGGGGGTTTTCGGCCTCGAGCGCCCGTGACAACGCCTGGCGCACCGCCGCGCGCACCGGCGCGGGCACCTCGTCCCCCGGGATGCGCCGGCACAGGGACACCGTCCGCTTGAGCGAGTCGCACGCCTCGGCACAGCGCGGGCACCGCGACAGATGGTCCTCGAGGCGCACGCACGTGGCCTGGTCCACCTCCTGCGCGGCGAACGCCGAGAGCTCCTGCGCCAGCTCCGGACATCCCCGGGCCTCGTCCTGGGCACCCTCCCCCATCAGCGTGGAGAGGTGCTCGCGCAGTTGGAGACGCGCGCGGTGCAGCCGGCTCTTGAGCGCCCGCACCTCGATCCCCACCACCTGCGCCGCCTCCTCGGCCGTGAGGCCCTCCACGTCCCGGAGGATGAGCACCTCGCGCTGTGCCTCGGGCAACGCGAGGATGGCCGCCTGCAACACCTCTCCCATCTGCCGCGCGTGGGAGACCATGTCCGGAGCCGCATCCGCCGCGGCCACCTGGGCCGCCGCGGGAGAATCCAGGGGCTGGAGCTCCTCGGGGGCTCCGGCGCGGCGGCGGCGCAGGCGGAAGCAGTGCGTGCGGGCCACCTGGAACAGCCACGTGGACAGCTGCGCGTCGCCCCGGAACGCGTGGATGCCCCGGAAGGCCGCGAGCAGCGTCTCCTGGAGCACCTCCTTGGCGTCCTCCTCCGAGCCGCACATGCGCAGGCCGAAGCGGTACACCTGCTTCTCGTGACGGGCGAGCAGCTCGTCCACGGCCTTGCCGTCACCCGAGCGCACGGCCTCCAACAGCTGCCCATCGGTTCGCGTCGCCATCTCCCGGTCGCCTCCTCGCGCTCCTTCCGCGGCCGGGGAGCGCCAGGCAGCCAGGATGCCTCGTGTCAGGGCGCGGCTCCAACCGATTCCGCGCTCACGCTCCGCCGCGTCTGTAACAGCTGGGCGAGGTCCATGCCGGCGAACATGGCGGGCACGAAGACGAGCCAAAGCCCACCCGCAGGCGGAAGGGGGCCTCAGCCGCCGCGGAACACCGCCTCCATGTTGTTGCCATCGGGATCGAGCACGAAGGCGGCGTAGTAGCCCGGCGGGTAGCCCTGGGGCGTGCGCGGCCCGGGCGGACCGTTGTCCGTGCCACCTGCCTTCACGGCGGCGGCGTGGAAGGCGTCGACCTCGGCCCTGCTCCTGGCGGCGAAGGCGGTGTGCTGCTTGACGGAGTGCGGATGGAACCGGTCGATCCAGAAGATCGGGTAGTCGATGCCGTAGCCGATGCCGTCGGACCCATCGCCTTCGGGAAGCTGCATGACCCGGCGCAGGCCGAGGGCTCCGAGCGCGGCATCGTAGAAGGCAGCGGAGCGGGCGACGTCGGCGACGCCAATGCCAGTGTGGTCGATCATCTCCACAGGTGTACTTCACCCGCAGGAAGCAGGTGAAGGTACCGGGAATTATCTGTAGGAAACGGGTCCCTGGAGCCACATCGCGCTCACTCCCGAGGAGGGTCCGTACGGTGTCCATGTCGCCGGAGGTGAAGGGGGCGCTGATGGGCCTCGGAGCCGCGGCCCTGTTCGGCCTGAGCGCGCCGCTGTCCAAGCTGCTCCTGCCCACGAGCGGCCCCCTGCTGCTCGCCTCGCTGCTCTACCTGGGCGGAGGACTGGGGCTGTCCCTCGTGGGCGCCGTGACGCGGCTTCGCCGGACCGCGAGCCCCCGCCGGGAGGCACCCCTGGAGCGAAGGGACGGGCCCCTGCTCGCGGGCGTCATCCTCTGCGGGGGAATGCTCGGCCCCGTGCTGATGCTGGTGGGCCTCGAGCGGCTGTCAGGGGTGAGCACCTCCCTGCTGCTCAACCTGGAGGGGCCCTTCACCATCCTCCTGGCCGTGCTCCTGTTCGGCGAGCACCTGGGCCGCCGGGCAGCCCTCGCCGCCGGGTTCATCTTCTGCGGCGCGGCGGTGCTCGGGCTCCAGGCGGGCGAGGTGCATGCGGACGGGCCCGGAGTCCTGGCCGTGGCGGGCGCGTGCCTGTCCTGGGCGGTGGACAACAACCTCACCCAACGCCTCTCCCTGAAGGACCCCGTGGCCGTGGTGCGCATCAAGGCCCTGGGAGCCGGGGCCTGCATGCTCGCCCTCTCTGTCGTGACAGGACAACAGCCGCTCCCAGGGCCTGGAGTCCTCGCCGCGGCGCTCGCGCTCGGGGCGGCCAGCTACGGCCTGAGCATCGTCCTGGACATGTACGCCCTGCGCCTGCTCGGGGCCGCACGCGAGGCCGCCTACTTCGCCACGGCCCCCTTCCTCGGAGCCCTGGCCGCCCTCCCGCTGCTCGGCGAGCGGCTGTCCCTCACGCAACTGCTGGGCGGCGCCGCCATGGTGCTGGGCGTCGTCCTCCTCGTGCGCGAGCGCCACGGCCACGTGCACACGCACGAGCCGATGGAGCACGAGCACCTGCACGTGCACGACGCACACCACCAGCACGAGCACCCGGGCCTGACGGACATCTCCGAGCCCCACAGCCACCCGCACCGGCACGTGCCCCTCACCCACGATCATCCGCACGTGTCGGATCTGCACCATCGGCACAAGCACGGGCCGCACTGAGCCCGCGTTTCGTCCCATGGGTGGAACAGTCCTTCCAGGATTCACCTCTGGTGCAGCAACAGTCTCGCGGTCATCTTGGTGGTGTCTCGACGAGAGAACTCACCGAGAGAAAAGGAGCACACCATGATGATCGTTCGACCCTCTGAAGCGCGCGGCCATGCCAACCACGGCTGGCTGGACTCCCACCACACCTTCTCGTTCGGCGGCTACTACGACCCGGACTTCATGGGCTTCCGCGCCCTGCGCGTCATCAACGAGGACCGCGTCACGGCGGGCGACGGCTTCGACACGCATCCGCACCGGGACATGGAGATCATCACCTACCCGCTCAGCGGCGCCATCGCGCACCGCGACAGCACGGGCGGCGAGGGACTGCTGCGGACCGGCGAGGTGCAGCGCATGACGGCGGGCACCGGCGTCATGCACAGCGAGATGAACGGCGCCAACGAGGAGCTGCACTTCCTGCAGATCTGGATCCTCCCCGACCGGCGAGGACTGAAGCCCGGCTATGAGCAGAAGGCGTTCTCCGAGGCCGAGCGCAAGGGCCGCTGGCGCGTGGTGGCCAGCCCCGACGCCCGGGACGGCAGCCTCACGGTGCACCAGGACGTGGTGCTGCACGGCACGCTGCTGGGCCAGGGCGAGCAGGCCGAGTACACGCTGGCTCCAGGCCGCCACGCCTGGGTTCAGCTGGCCCGGGGCAAGGGCACGCTCAACGGCGTGGAGCTGAAGGCCGGTGACGGCGTGGCCGTGTCCGAGGAGTCCCGGCTCGTCCTCACGGCCTCCGAGCCGCTCGAGGCCCTGCTCTTCGACCTCGCCTGAGGCGTGGCCGATTGGAAGCGCCAGACGTGGGGAGGGGTGAAAAACCCAAGAAACCCAGGGAGCCCTGGAGTCCGGTCCGACACGGCGGCGGGGAGTTCGAAACGTGGGACTCAAACCATCGGAGGTACCTCCGGTGGGTGCCCCACTTGATGCCGGCACCCGAAACATGTAGCCCGGCACCTGATGTCCGCACTCGCCCCCGCCCCTTCCCCCTCTTCGTCTCCCGGTCACCCGGTGGAGTCCGCTCCCGTGACCTCGTTCGACAACACGGCCATTGCCTTCGCCACCAAGAGCGATTGGCAGATGCGCAAGGCGCACCTGCTCTTCTCCTCATTGACCTACCCCTGGCTGGTGCGAGCGGGCATTCCCCTGGCCGCCTGGCTGGTGCGAGTGGGCCTGCCCGGCGTCCGGCTCACCGTGAAGCACACCGTCTTCGAGCAGTTCTGCGGCGGCGAGAGCATCCAGGAGTGCGCGGCCGCCATCGAGACGCTGGGACGCGTGGGAGTCCAATCGATCCTCGACTACAGCGTGGAGGGGGAGAAGTCCGAGGCCAGCTTCGACGCCACCGCGCGCGAGACGATCGCCACCATCGAGTGGGCGGCGAGCCACCCGCACATCCCCTTCAGCGTCTTCAAGGTGACGGGCCTGGCGCGCTTCGGGCTGCTGGAGAAGCTGGGCGCGGGTGAGGCCCTGAGCGCGGACGAGCAGGCCGAGTGGAGCCGGGTGCGCGAGCGCGTGCTGCGCATCTGCGAGCGAGCCCATGCACTCGGGGTGCGCATCTTCCTCGATGGCGAGGAGACGTGGATCCAGGACGTCATCGACGGGCTGGGCGAGGAGATGATGGTCCGCTTCAACCGGGAGCGGGCGCTCGTCTACAACACCTACCAGATGTACCGGACGGCGAGCCTGGACAACCTGCGCGCGGCGCTGGAGCGGGCGAGGACGCAGGGGTACTTCCTCGGGGCCAAGCTGGTGCGCGGCGCGTACATGGAGAAGGAGCGGCTGCGCGCGAAGGAGCGCGGCTACGCGGATCCGATCCAGCCGGACAAGGCCGCCACGGATGCCGCCTACGACAGCGCGCTGCGGGTGTGCCTGGACCACCTGGAGCGGATGGGGCTGTGCGCGGGCACGCACAACGAGGAGAGCTGCCTGCTGCTGGTGCGGGAGCTCGCCCGGCGGGGCATCGCGCCGAACGATCCGCGAGTCTTCTTCAGCCAGCTCTACGGGATGAGCGACAACATCTCGTTCAACCTGGCGAGGGCGGGCTACAACGTGGCCAAGTACCTGCCCTACGGCCCGGTGCGCGCCGTGCTGCCGTACCTCATCCGCCGCGCGCAGGAGAACAGCGCCATCGCCGGCCAGGGCGGACGCGAGGTCCGGCTCATCCGCGGCGAGCTGCAACGGCGCAAGCAGGCCCGGGCATTGCCCGGCGCCCGCCCTCCGGAGCGGTAGCTCACAGGCAGCGGTACCGCTCGGCCTCGCTGTGGTCCAGGATGCGCCAGCACATGGCGCCGCTCGTCGAGCAGGACTTGCCCTCGGGGTCGGTCGGGCAGGCGGGCTGCGGGTTGACCTGGTAGCACGACACCGTCCAGCGGTCGTAGCAGTACTCGGTGTACATGAACTTCCAGGTGGTCGGGCACGCCTCGGTCACCGTCTGCGAGAGCGTCTTCAAGGCCCCGTAGCAGGTGGTGCGGTTGCCGCCGCTGTCGATGACCATCGGCCAGGCCTTCACCAGCAGGGTGCGCGCGCCACAGGCCACCCCGGTGTTGCTGAAGTACCAGGTGCCCGAGGTCCCGGTGCGCTCCTCGACGGAGTAGAGGACGTTGTCGATGTAGTACTCCAGCCGCACCGCGTTGGCGCCGGCGGACACCGCCCAGGAGCCACTGGCGGCCATCTCACCCAGGTAGGTGCTCGCTCCCGAGAGGGTGAGCGTGGTGACGGTCAGCCCCGAACAGACCGCCGCCTCCTGGGTGCCCAGGGATTCCTCGGCGTCCGGCGGGAGGGTCTCGGAGGTGCCACAGCCCACCACCAGCAGGAGCGGCAGCAGGACATGGACGAAGGGGCGGAGCGGGGCACTGGACATGGGTTGCAACCTCGGTGTTGGATAAATACAACCCGATTGTACATGGAATGAAACTGGAATAAAGCGAAATACTCGGGGAGTGAGACAGAGCTGCCGAGGGGCTCATTGCAACATCCATGCACCCGTCTCTACGATGGGTGCTCGCCCCCGCTGAGCAGACTCGCGCTGCCTGGCGCTCCCCGGACCGAACGATGAACCAGGCACAGAGCCGTCGTCTCCGCACGAACTGTCTGCTGCTGCTTGCATGGCTGGTGGCCGGCACGCCCCTGCCCGCCCATCCCGCCATCCCATCCCACGTCCCGGGCCTCCTCGTGGTGCCCGGTCCGCCCGTGCGCTTCATCGTCGCTCTCGACCGGGCGACGGTCGCCGGAACCTCCTACACCCTCCAGGTGCTCCCGGTGGACGAGGCCGGCAACCCCACCCGCTACACCGGCCGGGTGCACTTCGAGACGACCGTTCTCCGGGCGCTGCTCCCACCGGACACGGACGTCCACTTCGTTCCCACGGAGACACCGCTGCCGCAGTTCCCCGTCACCTTCTCGAGCGCCGCTCCGGACCTCAAGACCCTCACCGTCACGGATGTGACGGGCCAGAACCTCACGGGGAGCGCCTCCACCATGGTCAGCCCCGGCCCGTTCGCTCACGTGAGGCTGTCCACCACCGCCCCGGACCCGGCGCCGGCCTGCTCGGAGACGACGCTCGTGCTCACGGCCGAGGACGCCTGGGACAATCCCGTGACGGAGGCACCCTCCACCCCGGTGATGCTCTGCGCGGCCTCGGGCAGCTCGGTCACCTTCGTCAGAAGCACTCTCGAGCGGCCGGAGTACTCCCCCCCCTGTGCCACGGGCATCCTCACGGGCACCGCGCAGGTGATCTGGAAGGACACGAAGCCAGAGGACGTCGAGTTCACCGTCTCCGGCGTCGACGCCAAGGAACCGCTCACCCTCCACTTCAAGGCGGGGATTCCCAGCCCTCAAACCTCGAGCTTCTCGTTCAGCGAGAGCACCCGGGAGCCCCCTCTGCTGCTCATCGGCAGTGGACGGCTCACCGCCCAGCTCACCCTGCGTGACCAGTGTGGAGACCCGGCGGCGCTGCCCGCGGACAAGCTCCTCTCCTTCGCGGCCAGTCCGCCCCTGGCCGTCACCTCGCCCGTCGAGGACTCTCCTGGCCGGTGGAAGACCTCCGTCAGCCTGCCCGAGTGCCCCACCGATGCATCGAAGCTCCTGGCCGTCTGGCCGCTCATCGGCAACGAGGTGCTGAAGAAGCCGAGCGGCGAGCAGGTCAAACGGCTCGTCCAGCCGCAGTGCTCGACCGTCGCGAAGCTCTCGGTGCTGACCCCGGCGGACAGCCTGGTGGCCGAGCCCGGCGAGGTGGTCGAGCTCGAGGTGCAGGTGTCGGCCGAGAGTGATCTGGCCGTGACGGGCGGCGTGCTGAGGCTGGAACCCCAGGGCCTGACGGTGCTTGGGGCGAGCATCAACGGCCAGGCCCTACCGGCCAAGGGAGACGGGTTCGAGCTCCCGGAGTTGCGCAAGGGCTCGCCGCTGACGGTCAAGGTCACCGCCCAGACGACCATCCAGCCCAACCAGACGGTGAGCACGAAGGTCTGGGTGGTGAACCCGGAGGGAACCTTCCTCACCCAGATGGAAAGCGTGGACTTCCAACAAAAGGACGTGGGTGTGGACGTCGGGTGCGGTTGCCAGACCGGCGGCCTCCCGGGTCAGCTCGTCACCTGGCTGGCCCTGCTCGGGGTGGCATCGCGCCCCGGGAGGGGATTGCGTAGACTGCGGCGTGGCGAAAGGAACGACCCCTAGGCGTCATGGCGGCAGCGACTCTCACTCTCCTGGTTCTGACCCTGATGGGTCAGGCTGTCGCGCTGCGTTCCGACAAGCCTTTCGTCACCTCCGAGGGCAGCGCGCAGCTCGAGCTCAGCGTGCTCGATGAGGCGGGCCATCCGCTGAGTGACGCGCAGGTCTCCCTGAGCGTCAACGCCGGCTCCGTCACCGAGCCCGCTCCCGCGCGGGACGGCACGTTCCGCGCCACCTACCGGCCGCCCTCGCGGCAAGGCCCCGGGGTGGCCCTGTTCCATGCGACGGTGAAGCGGGGAACCCACAAGTCCGGGGCGTGGCTCGCCCTGCCCGTCCACGGCCCCTACTCGCTCCGGGTCGAGGCGCCACCTCGCTCGCGGGTGCAGGTCTCGATAGGTGCCGCCACCTACGGGCCCGTGGTCGCGGCCGCCAGCGGAGAGGCCGTGGTGCCGATCCTGCTTCCTCCCGGAGTCACCAGCGCGCAGGTGACCATCACCGAGCGCTCGCGCAAGAGCAGCACGCGGACCGTGCCGCTCCCCGAGCCCGGGTTCCCCCGCGTCCACCTCGTGGCGATGGAGACGCCGATCCAGGGGCAGCCCGTCCGGCTGCAGGGGTTCGTCGTGGATGACAGCGGCAACCCCGCCGTCGCGCTCCCGCCCCTCACCGTGAGCGCCGAGCAGGGCACGCTCGGCCCCATCGAAGCGAAGGAGGGCGGCATCTTCGAGGTCCCCTTCACCGCCTCCACCGGGAGCACGGCTCCGGTGCGCATCTCCGCTTCACCGCTCGACGAGACCGAGCGCTCGTCCACACTCCAGGTCGAGCCTCGTCCGGCGCCACCCGGCGGGCCGGATTCCCCCTCGCGGGTGGCATCCACCGGGCAGCCCCCGTCTTCCCCAGGGTCGTCCTGGCAGCCCACGCTGGGCGCCTTCCTGTTCGCGCACAGCAACGCCGCCCGGGCCCATGGCGCGGGACTCCGGCTCGAGGGCGCGCTCCGGCTCGCCACGCTGCCCGTGGAGGCACTGGTGCAGGCCGAATGGCGCGGCAACAACACGGTGAGCACCCTCCTCGCGGCGGACGGACCGGACCCGGTCACCAAGACGTTCACCCTCGGCGGAGGAGCCGTCCGGCTCGGGGCCCGCTGGAGCCACCCGGTCCTGTCACGAGGCCTGATCTTCGCGGACGCGAGCGCGGGCGTCCTGCGCATGTGGGGCGACGTGGAGCTGAAGAGCCAGAAAGGCACCGTCACCCAGGAGCTCCGCTCGACGGGCCTCGACGTGACGGTGGGAGCCGGGTTCGCCTGGAGGCTGGGCCCGGGCCGCGTGGCCGGACAGGTGCAGTGGGGCTACGCGCCGGGAAGCCAGCAGGTGAGCGGCAACCTGGGTGGGGTGTCTCTGGGAGTGGGCTACCAGCTCCCGCTCGGAGGGGGGCCGCGCCCATGAGACCGTGCGCGCTGACACTCGTGCTCGCGCTGCTGAGCACCGGCGCCCTGGCCGCCGCGCCCACGCCGGAGACCTCCGGGACGGTGTGGATCACCCTGCGGCCCCACCCTTCCCTGCCGCTCAAGAGCCCGCGCGTCCAGGCCGGTGGCAAGGAAGCCCGCGCCGCTGGGGGGGCGTTTCGCGTGGAGGGGCTCACCTCGGGCCAGGTGGCCATCCACGTCTCGGCCGAGGGCTATCAACCCGTGGAGCGCAAGGTGCTCGTGCCCCCGGGAGGCCAGGCCAGTGTGTTCCTGCCGCTCGAGCGCATCCCGGGTCCCGGTACCGTGAAGGGCCGGCTCCTGTGGGAACAGGGCAGTGAGGGCACGAAGGTGCCCGTGGGCGGTATCGAGGTGCAGCTCGGCGGTCAGGTGGTCGCCCGGAGCGATGCGGACGGCTTCTTCGTGGTGCCCGAGGCGGGCCCGGGCCCCGTCACCTTGAAGCTCGCCGGCACCGGAGTCCGGCCGCAGGAGGAAGTGGTGGTCGTGCCCTCCCATGGCGAGGCCTCGGTGGAGGTCCTCCTGCAGAAGACCGGGGAGGTCCGGGCCTGGATACGCGGGCGCGTGCGCTCCACCCGGGGGCGCGCCGTCCTGGCCACCCTGCGTGTCGAGGAGGCCGGGCTCCGCGCCCGCACCCGCGCGACGGGAGACTTCGAGTTCCGCCTGCCCGCGGGCCGCTATCACGTCACCTTCGAGGCACGCGGCTACGTGCCCCAGACGAAGGTGGTGGACGTGGGCGCCGGAGAGCAGGCGCTGTTCTACGTGGATCTGTCACCTCTGGAGAATTGAGCCGTGCGCGTCCTCTCCCTCACACTCTCGCTGCTCCTGCTCCTCCTGGGGGGATGCGGGGGGTGTGACAAGAAGCCTCCCGCCGGATCCGGCGCGCCGGAGTTGGCGAAGCTCCTCCAGTTCCAGGGCCAGGTCACGGTGCAGCGGGATGGAACCTCCCGCCCCGGCCGCGTGGACGAGCCGCTCTACCCGGGCGAGACCGTGGTGACCGGTCCCGGGAGCACCGCGCGCGTGCGCTACATCAACGGCACCGAGGTGGAGGTAGCCGAGAACAGCCGCTTCCGGGTGAACGGCACACCGGGAGCGCTCACCCTCGAGCTGGAGGAAGGGAGGATCGTCTCGACCTCGCCGAAAGCCGGCGGCAACGGGCTCACCGTCATGGGCCGCTTCGGCCGGGCGGAGCTGGTCACCGCGTCGGAGATGGTCTTCGACCTGAGCGAGAAGGATCCCAGGCTGACGCTCCAGTACGGCGACATCCGCGTGCTCGATCCGCGAGGCCAGCCCATCCAGGTCGTGGCGGGCGAGGAGCTCGCGCTCTCGCTCGGCAAGCCCCGGCAAGCGTCGCCGCCCGTGGTCGCCGAGGAGATCGTCTTCACCCTCGAGCCCCAGGGCGGCAAGGCCCGCGTGCGTGGCGCCCAGGACAGCGCCTTCGCCGACGTGGCCGCTGATCAGCGCCGGGAGCTCGGTCGCGGCGCGGCGTTCGAGATCCCCGCGAGCTCCAGCGCCCGCCTGTCCTCCAGCTCGCTGCAGGTGAGCCTCTCCGGGGACACCGCCGGGACACTCCAGGAGGCCTCCCGGCGGGGAGACCAGAGCACCTACACGCTGCAGCTCAGCCGAGGAAGGGCGCGGCTCCTGTTCAGCAAGGGCAAGCAGTCGCTGAAGCTGACGGACGCTCGCGGTGAGGTCGAGCTCAAGGTCTCCGAGCAGAGCACGATCTCCGTGAGCAATCCCGAAGCAGGCGCCACCGTCACCGTCCTCACCGGGCAGGCCGAGCTGGTGGCGGATGGGAAGACCACCCTCCTCAAGGCGGGCGAGGGAGTACGCCGCGCCTCGGAGTCCGCGCGGGCCGAGCAGGCCTCGGCGCCCCCGCTCGTGCTGCCCGTGGATGCGAAGGGCGCGCGCGTGTTCACCGACGGGCCCGGCGAGGTGGGGATCCAGGTTCCCTCCGCGTCCGGAGCACCCCTCCGGGTGGAGGTGGCGGAGGAGCCCTCCTTCCGGGAGCCGCTGCTGGCGGGGCGCGCGGGCGCGGACGCGGTGCGAGTCGAACCGCCGGCCCGGGGCGAGCTGCACTGGCGCTTCCTCGCCGAGGACGGGAACGTGCGCGCACAGGGCTCGGCCCGGTTCCAGCCGGATCGCGGCCGCTCCGCGCTGGCTGCCTCGAACCCGAAGGCCGAGGTGCTCGAGACCGGGCTCAAGGCCACCATCTACTTCCAGAGCGCGGTGCCCTCGCTGCACTTCAGCTTCGAGCCCCGGCCGGGGGCGCGCTCGTATCAGCTGCGCATCTACCGCGCCACCGACGTCCAGACGCCGCTCCTGCAGCGGGTGACGAACCAGAACCAGTACAGCCTGGAGCCGGGCGCGCTCGGCGAGGGGCGCTACCTCTGGTACGTGGCGGCGCTCGGCCCTGGGGGAGACGAGCTGGCGGGCGGCCGGATGAACAAGCTGGAGCTGGTGTATGACAACGAGCGCAGCGGGCTGGCGCTCAGCCGTCCCCGCCCGGGTGAGCGCATCGGAAGCGAGGGGGTTCCGGTGGAGGGCGTGGTCCCCCGCGGCTCCCGGCTCTTCCTCAACGGGCAGGCGATGAAGCTCGACGCCAAGGGCCGCTTCTCCCAGCGCCTGCCTCCCACGGAGGCACTGGTGTTCCGTCTCGTCTCGGGTCAAGACGAGGCATACTGGATCCGAACTCTTCGGAAAGCGCGTCCATGACGGCGTCCCAACCCGTGATTCCCTTGTCCTGGCCGGCCATGTCACCGCGCCGCTTCGGCAATTACGTGCTCATCCGCAAGCTCGCCGAGGGTGGCATGGCGGAGATCTTCCTCGCCAAGCAGCTCGGCGCCGAGGGTTTCGAGCGGGACGTGGTGATCAAGTGCATGCACGAGCACCTCACCCAGCATCGGGAGTTCGTCTCGATGTTCCTGGACGAGGCGCGGCTGGCGTCGCGGCTGCACCATCCGAACATCGTGCAGATCACCGATCTGGGCGTGGCGGACAACCGGTACTTCATCTGCATGGAGTACCTGGCGGGCGAGGACCTGGAGGCGGTGTTCTCGGTCACCCAATACCAGGGCCAGGGCGTGCCGGTCCCGATCGCCGCCCGCATCATCCTCTCCGTGCTCGAGGGCCTGGAGTTCGCCCACGGCTATCAGGATCAGGGGCGGCCCCTGGAGCTCGTCCACCGGGACATCTCGCCCTCGAACATCTTCGTCACGTACCAGGGCACGGTGAAGGTGCTCGACTTCGGGATCGCCAAGGCCTCGTCGCGGATGACGCAGACGCAGCCCGGGTTCCTGAAGGGCAAGTGGGGCTACATGTCCCCCGAGCAGGCCCGGGGCGAGCAGCAGCTCGACAGCCGCAGCGATCTGTTCTCGCTGGGCGTCACCTTCCATGAGCTGCTCACCGCGCGCCGCGTCTTCCAGCGGGACACGGAGCTGGGCGTGCTGCTGGCGCTGATGGAGCAACCCATCCCCCCGCCGAGCACCTACCGGCCCGACGTTCCTCCCGACCTGGATCGCATCGTGATGAAGGCGCTGGAGCGCCGCCGGGAGGATCGCTACGCGAGCGCGGCCGAGATGCGCGCCGACCTGGAGGAGTTCCTGCGCGGGACGGCGTCGATCCCGGGCGTGTCGCAGCTCGCCCAGTACATGCAGGGCATGTTCGGCGCGGCCGACGTCGAGCGAAAGACGAAGATTCCCCCGCTCTCCGAGCTGGGTGCGCACACGCTGGTGCAGCAGCAGGACCAGCAACAGGAGGAGCTGCTCGGCACCGCGAGGACCCTGGTCCGTCCGTCGGCTCGGATGACCGCCGTCGAGGCCCCGGAGCCGCCCACCCAAGAACCCCAGCGGCGCCCCATAGCTCCCACGCTCCCCGCCGTCACCGTCCCCGTCCCCGCCAGTCCTCCTCCCGCGCTCGCCGCCGTCCCCGTCCCGGTCCCCATCCCCGCCAGTCCACCTCCCGCGCGGAGCACGGGGCTGTCCGTGGCGATGGGTGCCATCGGGGCCGTGGCACTGCTGGCGTTGGGTGGAGGCGCGGTCTGGTACCTCATGCCTCGGGCAGCGCCTCCCGCTCCCGTCACCGGGGTGACCGCGCCAGCTCCGAGCCCGGCGCCCAAGGTGGAGCCCACTCCCACGCCCGCGGCCCCCACGCCCACGCCCCCCGTGGAGCAGAAGACCGAGCCTCCACCGGCGGAGCCTCCCGTGGACACGGCGCCCGAGCCCACGGTGACGCCGAAACCAGTCCCCATGCCCTCCCCGCTCACCGCCAGGGACGTGAGCCGCGTCATGAAGAAGAACTCGCGGAAGCTCCTCGAGTGCGGAGAGCAGTTCCGCGACGAGCTTCCCGCGGACCGCCGGGTCATGCTCCTGGTCACGAT